>NZ_JAMXFI010000044.1:0-31340 GCF_025460875.1 Microvirga yunnanensis | reverse complement strand
CCGGGCCCATCTCCGGGCGCCCCCCGCGGGACCCGGCCGCCGCCCGCCTGGAGCCTCGGACCCCAAAGTGGACATCACTTTGGGGTCCGAGGTTCTAGTCTTTGAGCGGCGCACCGTTCGAGGCGAAAAACCGGGTCCACTTTTCCGCACGGTGCGCTAGATCAGCTTCTCGATCCCGGCGAAGATCGCGTAGACGAAGCCGAGGCTCAAGGTGAGGCCGATGGAGCCGATCACCAGGCCTCCCAGGATCACGAGGCCGTCGCGCTCCACCAGGCCCAATCCGACCAGGCACACAGCCAGGCCCAGGGGGATCTGCCCCACGAAAGGTGGCGCGAAGAGAAGCCCCAGGGCCAGGACCAGGATGACTGCGCCCATCAGACGCATGGTGAAGGGCGTGTCGAGGAAGGTCATCCGGGGCCGCGAGATGCGCTCCAGCCGACGGAAGACCGGAATGGCGCGTCCCACGGCGCGCTCCACGTCGGTCCGGGCGACCGACCTGTTCATGAGCTGGCGCGGCAGCCAGGGCGCGTCGCGGCCGAAGACGATCTGGATGGCGACCAGGGTCAGGAGCAGGCCGCAGACCAGCGGGATCGGCGGCGGCATGGGGAGGCAGTTCGGCAGGCCGAGCAGCACGATGAGAAGGGCGAAGGCCCTGTCCTGGAGCACTGCCATGATCTCGCGCACGGTCAGGCGTTCGCCGGGCTGGGAGGCAAGGGCGAGGAGGATTTGAGAAGTGCGCGCGTTGGAAAACAAGGAGCCCTGGCAGGTTCGGGGATGCTCAGGGCGCCTCTCTACCCGAGTTAGGGTCCGGGGCCAAGGCTCTGGGTCAAGGCTCTCGGCTTCCGGCCTCAGTGGATGTTGATTTCTCCCTGAACGGCCCGGAACTCGGCGGGCTTGATGAGCTGCGCATGGGTGATCGTGACGGAATGCAGAGGACCGGCAAGCTCACGCTTCCAGAAGTCCAGGAAGTCGATCAGGACCGGAAACCGGGGAGCCAGGTCGTATTCCTGCCAGATATAGGTCTGCAGGAAGGACGGGTGATCGGGCATCCGGTAAAGGATCTTGGCGGTCGTCAGCCCGTAGCCTTCCATCTGGCGGATGAAGTCCTTCGATACCATGCGAACTCCTTCTCTCAAGCTCAAGCGAGCCGTTCCGACAGGTGTCCGCCCCGGTGGCACAGGCGGTTCCCTGCCCTATGCTCAAGGCTAAATCTTGAGTGCACACCGAAGTTCCTGCAAGGGGACGGGGTTGCACATCCACGCGATCTTGCGTTGATTGCCTGAACGGAACCACGAGACGAGGAGATCACCGGGAATGCGCTTTGCCTTCGCGGGAATCGATTTTCTCGGAGACGTTTTCGAGACGCTGCTCGCCCGGGGTTGGGAGCCTGTCAAACTCTTCAGCCGTCCCTGCGACGGGATCTACGATTTCAACGACGTGACGGTCGCCCGCGCCCGCGCCCTGCGGCTGCCGATCCAGATGTCGCGGATCCACCCGGCCGATCTCGCCGGGCTGAGAGCTCTGGGGTGCGAGGCCCTCGTGGTGGCGGGCTATCCCTGGCTGATCACCGGCTGGGAGCGCCACCTTCCCTATGCGGTCAACTTCCATCCCTCGCCTTTACCCGTCGGACGCGGGCCCTACCCGCTCTTCCAGGCCATCCTGGACGACCTGCCCGAATGGGGCATGACCGCCCATGTGCTGGAGCCCGCCTTCGATACCGGGGCCATCGTGGTCCGGAGGCGGTTCCCTCTGAGTCCGACGGAAACGCACGATACGCTGCTCGCCAAGTGCCAGATCGCCGCCAAGGAGATCTCCCAAGAGCTGGCCGACGACCTTCCCCGGCTCTGCGCCGAGGCGCGGCCGCAAGGCCCCGGATCCTACTGGCCGCGGATCACCCAGGCCCAGAGGACCGTCGATTGGACGGGGGGGATCCGGGACGTGCTGCGCACCATCCGGGCGTTCGGGTCCATCGAGACCTTCGCGCAGATCGATTCGCGCTACGTCTATGTTTGGGAAGCGGCCGGCTGGGAGGAGCCGCACAGGTACCGGCCCGGGACCCTGGTCCACAAGCATCGTCGGCACATGGTCGTCGCCGCCCGAGACGGCTTCATCCAGGTGACCGGCTGGAGCCCGTATGCGCCGGGGCCCGCTCGGGGAAAATAGCCGCTCGTTCCCGGGGGACGCGGTTCCTTCGTCACCGGCGGCGTTTCACCATCTTCCAGGCCTGGCGGAGGATGAGGAGGTTTCGGATCAGCTTAAACATCGGGTTTCCCTGAAGAACGACCTGCCCGTCAAGGAGAGTGCAGGCCCGAAGGTTCCGGCCCGATCCGGACCGGGAGCCGTCCGCCTCACGCCAGCGGCGCATCCACCGAGCAGACGATTCCCGCCGGCCGAAACGCGATCTGGGCGACCCCGTTGAGCTCCTGCGACAGACTGCGCTCGATGAGCCGGGAACCGAACCCGCGGCGGCCCGGGGGCTGGACCGGCGGCCCTCCGGTCTCCTCCCAGCGCAGATGAAGGCGAGGCGAAGGCGACACCTGCTCGACGTCCCAGGAAACCCTGACCTCTCCCGTGGCGTTCGCCAGCGCGCCGTACTTGACCGCATTGGTGGCGAGCTCCTGAAGCGCCATGGCCAAGGCCAGCGCCATGCGCGGCGACAGCCGGACCTCCGGGCCGCTCAGGTGGAGACGATCCTCTCCCCGGCTCGCATAGGGGGCCACCGCCTGGGCGACGATCTCCTGAAGTTCGGCGCCTTCCCAGCTTTCCCGCGTCAGCACGTCGTGGGCGCGGGCCAGGGCGATCAACCGCCCCTCCAGGGCTTCCTTGGCATCGCGCATGCTCGCCGCATTGCGAAGGGTCTGGGAGGCGATCGACTGCACGGTGGCCAGGGTGTTCTTGACCCGGTGGTTCAGCTCGTGAATGAGCAGGGTGCGCTGCTCCTCCGCGCGCCTGCGCTCGCTGATGTCGCGCTGGATCCCCCAGAGCCGCCGCAACTCGCCGTTCTCCACGATCCCCGTCATGCTGTTGTCGAAGAACTTGCGGTTCCCGGCAGCGTCGCGCTCGACGGATTCGACCCCGGTCAAGCTGTATCCGGAACGGATGACGTCGGTGAGGAAAGCCCGTGCCTGGTGGTCGGACGACGGCAGCGGGAACTCGAGCGAACGGCCGATCATGTCCTCGGCCCGCGAGAGCCCGTACATCGCCGCCATGGCGTCGTTGCACTCGACGAAGCGTCCCCGGCGGTAGGCGAGATTGACCTGCTCGTCCACCGGCAGGGACGTGTCGAGGGGAGGATCGAACTCGAGAAGCCAGATGCCCTCGGAGCTGTGCGCGATGAAGGTGCGGTAGCGGTCCTCGCTCTCGCGCAGGGCGGCCTCGGCGTCCTTCTCGGCCGTCACGTCCCACTGGGCGCCGAGCGAACGGACGAACCGCCCGTTGGCGTCCCGGATGAGCTTGGTCCGCGCGGTGACCCAGCGCAGCTCGCCGGTATCCGCCCGGAAGATCCGGAACTCGTAGTCGAGCTGGCGGCGCCCGGGATCGGCGACGGCCGCTCGCGTTTCCGCCTCGATCCGCGGCCGGTCCTCGGGATGCACGAGGGCGATCCAGTCCTCGTACGAGAAGAAGCCGGAGAGGTCTTCGTGCAGGCCGTAGAGGTCCAGATATTCCGGCGATGCGATCGCCTTGTTGGTTCTGCGGTCGAACTCGAAGCTGCCGATCCTGGCGGCCTCCTGGACCTGACGGAGCCGCTCCTCGCTTTCCCGGCGGGCATCCTCGGCCACCTTGCGCTCGGTGATGTCATCGAAGAGAACGGCGATCAGACGGCGCTCCGGATCGTCGATCCGATAGGCGAAGACATCGTACCACCGCCCCTGGGCGGGCGCCTCGTGCTCGAACCGCGCCGGTTCCCCGTTCAGCGCGACCCTGCCGTAGACGTCGTACCAGTATTCCTCGTGGGCGGGACTCAGCGAGCGCATGCTCCTGCCCGCCACGTCGTGCAGGCCGGTCTGCGCCTCGAACACGGGATTGACCTCGATGAAGACGTAATCGACCGGACGGCCCTGCTTGTCGAAAACGGGCTCCAGGATGCAGAAGCCCTGATCCAGCGCTTCGAAGAGGGCGCGATCGCGCGTTCCCGTCTCGCGGAGCGCAGGCTCCCGGCTCGCACGAGGGCCATCTTCGGCAATAATCCTGCCGGTCGTCTCGGTGGCCGCGCAGTAGAAGCCGGCAACGCCCCCCGTCTCGTCCCGGATCGGGGTCCAGGAGAAGGTGAGCCATCGCGCGGGCCGGTCGGCACGGGCCGCCAGGACGACCGGACGATCGGTGACATGCTGCGCCTCGCCGGCCATCGTGGCCGCGATGACGGCGCGGTACTCGTCCCAGATTTCCGGCCATGCGGTCCGATACGGCTTCGCCAGCGCCGCCGGATGCCTGGTGCCGAGGATCGGCACGAAACCGTCGTTGTAGAGCGACGTGCATTCCGCCCCCCAGGCGATGCAGGCGGGTTGCCGGGACGCTAGCATGAGGTCGACGAGGGTCCGGAGGCTCTGCGGCCAGGCCTGGATGGGTCCCAGGGGCGTGCAGGCCCAGTCGTAGGCCCGGATGCGCTCCCCCATCTCGCCGCCGATCGCGGGCCAATGGGATCGGTCGGGCGTCGGGCGGGCCGGCACCTCCCGGTGCCCGGATGGCCGGGGGGTTCCCCCCTCGAGGGCGCCGTCGTTCATCGGGCGGCTGCCCGGGAGTGCGGCAGGCGACCAACCGTGGAAGAGCGAACCCGACGAGGCGCCTCGGCGTCCGAGACGAGGACTGATCTGGTCGGGCTTGCGGACATCCCCTGCCTCTTGGCTCGACGCGTGCCGTCGCGACGTTCCCGGGCAAAATAACGCCGCCGGAAAGGCGATCAAGGGATGGGGCGATCCTTGCCCGGACCGCCGAAAGTCTTGCCCGTCGCGAGCGCGCCGGCGACGGGCAAGAATTTCAGCGGTCCGGCGCGGAACCGAACGTCCGCTGGGGCATTGACCCGTCACGAAGGCCAATGCCCCCAGGTCTTCGAGACCCTCAAAGCCCTTCACCGCCCCCGTGAAGGGCTTTTTCTTTGGCCGGGCCGGAACGACCCGGACGACCGGAACTGCATGGCCCAGCTGAAACCGTCGCCCGCCTCGATCGTTGGGTTTCCTGAAGGCTGTCCTGTTGGCCTTCAGGACCGGGAGGCCTCCTCATGTGCCGGCGACGGCGGGTGAGGAGGCCTTTCCGTTCTGTCCACAGTTTTCAGAGCTTGTGGTAGTGCCGCCCCTGATAGATCAGGGTCGGCTTCCGCTCACCGAGCCGGATCCGGACGATCTCGCCGATGATGACGTGGTGAGTGGCGACCACCCGGGCGTCGCTGATCCGGCAATCGAAGGACACGAGGCTCGTCGCCAGGGCCGGCGAGCCCGTCACGAGCTTTTCCCACGTCCCGACGGTGAAGCGGTCCTGGCCCTGGAGACCGGTGCGGCCCGCGAAGATATCGGCGAGCGTCAGATCCTCGGCTCCCAGGGTGTTCACGCAGAAGGCCCGATTGGCCAGCAGGGCCTGCGCGGACCGGGACGCCGTATTGACGCAGACCAGCAGCGAAGCCGGGCTGTCGGTCACCGGGGTGACGGCCGTAGCCGTGAAGCCCGCCCGTCCGGCCTCCCCGTCGGTCGTGACCACGTGAACGGCCGCGGCCGCCCGGCTCATCCCCTCCCGAAAGAGGACGGCATCGGGGCTCTCAGTCCCTGTGGCGGCTGACGTGGGGGTGGCTTGAGACTTCGACATTCTGATCCGGAGCAAGCCTCTTCCACGCTTTTCCGCAGAGCACAAGGCTGTTCGGACCCATATGGCCCCTGGCTTTATCCTTTGGAAGCGGTAGGCAGAACGGAACTTGCCCAGTATTGCATCAGCGCCTGCCGCATATTCCATCATGGGTGGTGATAGGAAACTTAACAGAACGTTGTCGAACGAAAATCCGTTTGCTAGAGACACCAGCATCTTACGGCAGGCTTGGCGTTGCTCGGGCATCGTGCTTTCCTGCGGTGTTTCCCAAGAATGACCCCGATCCAGAGGGGCAAGGGTAGGACATGGAAATCTTTGTGCAGCAGCTCATCAACGGGCTGACTCTGGGGTCGATCTACGGCCTCATCGCCATCGGCTACACGATGGTCTTCGGCATCATCGGCATGGTGAACTTCGCCCACGGCGACGTCTTCATGCTCTCCGCCTTCATCTCGCTGATCTTCTTCCTCATCCTGACCACCTGGCTCGGGATCTCGTCCGTCGCCCTGGCGCTCCTGATCGTGCTCGTGGTCGCGATGGCGCTCACCTCCCTGTGGGGCTGGGCCATCGAGCGGATCGCCTATCGGCCCCTGCGCGGCTCGTTCCGTCTGGCGCCGCTGATCTCGGCCATCGGCGTCTCGATCTTCCTGTCCAACTTCGTCCAGGTGGCGCAAGGAGCGCGCAACAAGCCGACCCCGCCCATGGTCCAGGACGTGATCGTGCTCTTCCAGGGCGCGAGCGGCTACAACGTCGCCCTCTCCTACAAGCAGATCATCATCATGATCACGACCGCGGTGCTGCTGACGATCTTCTGGTACCTCGTCCAGAAGACGTCCCTGGGCCGGGCCCAGCGCGCCTGCGAGCAGGACCGCAAGATGGCCGCCCTGCTCGGCATCAACGTGGATCGGACGATCTCCCTGACCTTCGTCATCGGCGCCGCCCTCGCGTCGGTCGCTGGCACCATGTATCTGCTGTATTATGGCGTGGTGAGCTTCAACGACGGTTTCGTGCCGGGCGTGAAGGCCTTCACGGCGGCGGTTCTGGGGGGCATCGGCTCGCTCCCGGGCGCCGTCCTGGGCGGGCTGATCATCGGCCTCATCGAGACCTTCTGGTCGGCCTATTTCTCGATCGAGTACAAGGACGTGGCCGCGTTCTCGATCCTCGCCATCGTGTTGATCTTCATGCCCTCCGGTATCCTCGGGCGGCCTGAGGTCGAGAAGGTCTAAGGAGCCTTAGAGCCATGAACGCTCCTTCCATCACCACTGCCGAGCAGACCCAGGCCGTGACCAGAACCTTCGACCTGGGCGCCGCCCTCAAGGACTCGCTCCGGACCACGCTGATCACCCTCGGCCTCTCGATCCCGATCCTGGCCTACAAGACGGACCAGTCCGGCGCCGACCTCTTCCTCACCCCGCGCTGGGGCCTGGTGGCGATCATCTGCGCCATCGTGTTCGGCCTGCGCATGGTGCTCCACGCCTTCACGGCGTCGCGCGCCTATCGTCAGGCCACGCCCAGTGCCCATCAGGCGACGGAGCCTGTCCATGCGGAGCCGAGCGCCTTCCAGCATGTGTCGAAATTCGCCATTCCGCTCTTTCTCGGGGTCGCCCTCGCGTTCCCGCTCATCATCTACCTGATCCAGGGCGGATTGAACGAGTCGCGCTACTGGGTCGATCTCGGCATCCTGATCCTCACCTACGTGATGCTCGGCTGGGGCCTGAACATCGTGGTGGGCCTCGCCGGCCTGCTCGATCTGGGCTACGTGGCCTTCTACGCGGTCGGGGCCTATTCCTACGCCCTGCTCTCGACCACCTTCGGCCTGTCGTTCTGGATCTGCCTGCCGCTGGCCGGCATCCTGGCCGCCTTCTGGGGCATGATCCTCGGATTCCCGGTGCTGCGCCTGCGCGGCGACTACCTGGCCATCGTGACGCTCGCCTTCGGCGAGATCATCCGCCTCGTGCTCATCAACTGGGTGGACCTGACCAACGGCGGCGCCGGCATCTCGTCGATCCCGCGCGCCACCTTCTTCGGCCTGCCCTTCACGGCCGGCGAAGGCGGGTTCGCCCAGACCTTCGGGCTCGAATTCAACGGCATGCACCGGATCATCTTCCTCTATTATCTGATCCTCGTGCTGGCGCTGATCACCAACTTCGTGACCATGCGCCTGCGCAAGCTGCCCGTGGGCCGCGCCTGGGAGGCCCTGCGCGAGGACGAGATCGCCTGCCGGTCGCTGGGCATCAACACCACCAACACCAAGCTCACCGCCTTCGCCATCGGGGCCATGTTCGGCGGCTTTGCCGGCTCGTTCTTCGCGGTGCGCCAGGGCTTCGTCTCCCCGGAGAGCTTCAACTTCCTGGAATCGGCCATCATCCTGGCCATCGTGGTGCTCGGCGGCATGGGCTCGCAGATCGGCGTAGCGATCGCCGCCATCGTGCTGGTCGGCGGCCCCGAGATCCTGCGCAACCTGACCTTCCTCCAGGCCATCTTCGGATCCGGCTTCGACCCCAACGAGTACCGTCTGCTCCTCTTCGGAGCCGGCATGGTGGCCATGATGGTCTGGCGTCCGCGCGGCCTCATCTCGGAACGTGAACCCTCGGTGATCTTGAAAGAGCGCAAGGCCATCTCCGGCTCGCTCGTGAAGGAAGGACACGGCTAATGCGCTGGCTGCAGGATCCCATCCTCGACGTACAGCATCTCACGATGCGCTTCGGCGGCCTCGTCGCCGTCAACGACCTCTCCTTCAAGGCCGGGCGCGGCGACATCACCGCCCTGATCGGACCCAACGGAGCGGGCAAGACCACGGTCTTCAACTGCATCACCGGCTTCTACAAGCCGAGCGAGGGCATGATCGCCCTTCGCAAGCCTGACGGCTCGCACCTGCTCCTGGAGCGCCTGCCGGGCTACGACATCAACTGGAAGGGCAAGGTCGCCCGCACGTTCCAGAACATCCGCCTGTTCTCCGGCATGACCGTGCTGGAGAACCTGCTGGTGGCCCAGCACAACCCGCTGATGATCGCCTCGGGCTTCACCTTCCTGGGCGTTCTCGGCATCGGCGGCTACCGCGAGGCCGAGAAGGAGGCCATCGAGAAGGCCAAGTACTGGCTGGAGAAGGCTCGCCTCATCCACCGGGCCGACGACCCGGCCGGCGACCTTCCCTACGGCGATCAGCGCCGCCTGGAGATCGCCCGCGCCATGTGCACGGACCCGCTCCTGCTCTGCCTCGACGAGCCCGCGGCCGGCCTCAACCCCCGCGAGTCCCTGGAGCTCAACGAGCTCCTCCTGTCGATCCGCAAGGACAACGGCACGTCGATCCTCCTGATCGAGCACGACATGTCCGTCGTGATGCAGATCTCGGACCACGTGGTGGTGCTCGATTACGGCACCAAGATCTCGGACGGCGCCCCCGCCGAGGTCAGGAACGATCCCAAGGTCATCGCCGCCTATCTCGGCGTGGCCGATGACGAAGTCGAGAAGGTCGAGGCGGAGGTCGGCGCATGAGCACCGCTGGAGCAAACATCGCGATTCAGAGCCAGGTCTCCCCGGCCCGCCAGCCGCTTCTGAGCGTCAGGGGCGTGAAGACCTATTACGGCAACATCATCGCCCTCAAGGGCGTGGACATGGACGTCCACGAGGGCGAGATCGTCACCCTGATCGGGGCCAACGGGGCCGGCAAGTCGACCCTGATGATGACGATCTTCGGCAACCCGCGGGCCCGCGAGGGCAAGATCACCTATGCGGGCCAGGACATCACCCGGACACCGACCCACGAGATCGCCCGCATGTCGATCGCCCAGTCGCCCGAAGGCCGGCGCATCTTCCCGCGCATGACGGTGTTCGAGAACCTGCAGATGGGCGCGTCCCTGCACAACATGGCCCATTTCGACCAGGACCTGGAGCGGGTCTGCACCCTGTTCCCGCGCCTGAAGGAGCGCCTCCAGCAGCGCGGCGGCACCCTGTCGGGCGGCGAGCAGCAGATGCTGGCGATCGCCCGCGCGCTCATGAGCCGGCCGAAGCTCCTCCTCCTGGACGAACCGTCGCTCGGCCTCGCGCCCCTGATCGTCAAGCAGATCTTCGAGATCATCAAGGAGCTGAACGAGAAGGACGGGATGACCGTCTTCCTCGTGGAGCAGAACGCCTACCACGCGCTCAAGCTGGCCCATCGCGGCTACGTGATGGTGACGGGCAACATCACCATGAGCGGCACCGGCAAGGACCTTCTCAACGATCCGCAGGTCCGGTCAGCCTATCTCGAAGGGGGGCATCACTGATGCAGGGCATCCTGTACGAAGAGCCGTCGATCTGGCTCTTCCTTCTCATCACCGTGATCATGGGCGGCTGGGCGGCCTGGATGACCGGGCGGGCCATTGCCCTCACCTGGCGTCCGTTCTGGACCCTGATCCTCTACCTGTTCATCCTGGGCGCCGCGGTGCGGTTCATCCATTTCGCCCTGTTCGGCGGAACGCTGCTGTCGATCCACTACTACGCCATCGACACCATCGTGCTGCTGATCATCGGGGCGCTCGGATTCCAGTACCGCCGCGCCCGCATGATGACCACGCAATACCGCTGGCTCTACGAGCGGACCGGACCGTTCTCGTGGCGGGAAAAGGCTTCCGCGACCGGAACCTAGCGCGTTTTGCGGGAAAGTGGCGCGGGCTTCCGGCGGGAGCGCTGCGCCGCTTTAAGAAGACCGGGCATCGGATTGATCCCAAAAGCGGTTTCGACTTTCGGGTATGATGCTCCGGCCAAAAAGATTCCCAGGTGACATCCGCTCAAAAACCAGCATGATGTAACCTTGGATGGCGGGTCTACCGTCAAACCGGCCCCACGAGGAAGAGGGGCCTAAAAAACCACCCAGAGGAGTGACCTCATGAAAAAAATGCTGTTGACCGGCGTGGCGCTTGGTCTTGGCCTCGCCTTCTCCAGCGCAGCCAGCGCGCAGATCAAGATCGGCGTGGCTGGCCCCATCACCGGCCCGAACGCGGCTTTCGGCGCCCAGCTGAAGAACGGCGTCGAGCAGGCCGTCGAAGACATCAACGCAGCCGGCGGCATCAATGGCCAGAAGCTGCAGATCGTCGTCGGTGACGACGTGTCCGACCCCAAGCAGGGCGTGTCCGTGGCGAACAAGTTCGCCGCTGAGGGCGTGAAGTTCGTCGTCGGCCACTTCAACTCCGGCGTCTCGATCCCGGCCTCGCAGGTCTACGAGGAAGCCGGCATCGTCCAGGTCACCCCGGCCTCGACCAACCCGCAGTTCACCGAGCGCGGCATGTGGAACACTTTCCGCACCTGCGGTCGCGACGACCAGCAGGGCGCCGTCGCAGGCGGCTACCTGGCCGACAAGTTCAAGGGCAAGAAGGTCGCGGTCATCCACGACAAGACCCCCTACGGAAAGGGCCTTGCCGACGAGACCCAGAAGGCCATGAACGCGAAGGGCCTGAAGGAAGTCGTCTATGAAGGCGTGAACCCGGGCGAGAAGGACTATTCCGCCCTCGTGTCGAAGCTGAAGCAGGCCGGCGTGGACGTGGTCTATTTCGGCGGCCTCCACACGGAAGCCGGTCTCATCATCCGCCAGATGCGCGACCAGGGCCTCAACGCCCCGCTCATGTCGGGTGACGGCATCGTGTCGGCCGAGTTCGTGTCGATCGCCGGCCCGGGCGCCGACGGCACCCTGATGACCTTCTCGCCGGATCCGCGCAAGAACCCGAACGCCAAGGACGTGGTGGCCAAGTTCAAGGCCAAGAACTACGAGCCCGAGGCCTACACGCTCTACAGCTACGCGGCCACCCAGATCCTGGCCGACGCCGCCAAGCAGGCCGGCAGCACCGACGGCAAGAAGGTCGCCGACATCATGAAGTCGGGCAAGCCGTTCAAGACCGTGATCGGCGACATCTCCTACGACAAGAAGGGCGACATCACCCGTCCGGACTACATCATGTACGTCTGGAAGAAGGGCGCCGACGGCAAGATCGACTACACCGGCAACGAACTCGCCATGTAATCGACCGGCCTGACGGCCGACGGACAGACCCGCCCTGGCGACAGGGCGGGTTTTCTTATGGAGGGCTCCGACCGGACCCTGCCGCGATCCGGGCATCGGGCTTGTCCGCCGTCCGTGGATAGCGAAGGCGTCATGGCCGGGCCTGTCCGGCCATCCCGAAACGGAAAAGCGCGGCGCTCTCCACAAGCGGGATCACCGGCATGAGCCCGGTGATGATGCGAAAGCGATCGATCCGCCCCCTCTCACGGATGGAGCACAGATGCCCGCCCTCGATCTCTCCCTGCTCAGGGACGTCTACGCCGTCTGCCGGTATCCCGCGGGCTCCCCGGCCAAGGCTCCCTCACCCGGATCCTTCTCGCTTCTGGTCCAGGCCGCCGAGGAAACCACCCTCGTCTGCCCGCTCGATCAGGCCCCGTCCGGGGCCGAGATCGATGCCGGCTGGCGCTGCTTCCGAATCGGGCAGAGCTTCGATTTCAGCGTCCCGGGCATCCTGGCGTCCGTTCTCGCCCCCCTGGCCCAGGCCGGCATCGGCATCTTCGCCACCTCGACTTTCAGCACCGACTACGTGCTGGTGAAGGCCGGGGATGCCCGGAAGGCCGTTGCGGCGCTCGAGGAGGCCGGACACAGAGTCGGTCGCCAGACCTGATCAGGCCCGTTCGATCCTGGCGCCAAAGCAGCCGCGCCGGGCGAAATGGGCATCGACATGCGCGACCCGAGGATCGGCGAGGAAGCGCTCGATCACCCGCAGCACCTCCGCCCCTTCGGCCACCTCGGCCTCCACGATGAAGGCCTGCTCATCGTAAGCACGCAGGGACAGAAGCCGGTCCCGCAGCATGGGCGCCAGCTCGCCCTGATAGGTCCCGGTTCTGCCGGAGCGGCTGACGAAGATCGGGCCGGCTGCGCGATAGGGCGATGTCGGGGTCGTCTGATGGGCATGGTTGAGCAGCAGCAGCTCCTCCCCGACGGCGGCACGGGTCAGCGACACCCGGCAGGGGAAGGCATCGGGCTCGTCGGCGTAGACGCGCTTGGCCCCGAGGGTCTCGAGGTCGGCGTCGGCCATCTCGAACAAGGGGGCGAAAGGCTCGGCCTCGAGGCCGCGGATCCGGAACGACATGAGAGGTCTCCTTGATGGGAGCGCCAGAATGGCAAGCCGTGCCCGGCGGCACGACCCGATTCCTGTGCCGCCTCCTCGCCCGCATGCCGTGGCCGTTCTGCCCCTGGCCCACGTCATGGCCGGGCTTGTCCCGGCCAGCCCGATCCGGTGAAGCGCGGCGCCTCTCAGAAGCGGGATCACCGGGACGAGCCCGGTGATGACGTCGAGGGTGGTGTGAGCCGTGATGATACCCTCCGCACGTCATGGCACCCTCCGCCCTTCCTGCCACCCTCCCCACGTCATGGCCGGCCTTGTGCCGGCCATCTCGATACGGAGAAGCGCCGTGCCTCACCGCATCGAGATCGCCGGGACAAGCCCGGTGATGACGTGGAGAACGTGGTCCGGGCCGGCGCCGACACCCTCCCAGGTCATGGCCGGTGGGCGCCAAAGTCCGCCTATCCGAGCCGTCCGAGCACCGGGAACGTCTCCAGGAGCCAGAACGACAGGGTGGTGATCCAGCCGGTGAGGAACGCGACGCCGGTGAGGACGAGGAGCACGCCCATGACCTTCTCGACCAGGGCGAAGCGCGAGCGCATGCGCTTCAACAGCGCCACGAAGGGCCTCATGGCGAAGGCCGCGAGCAGGAACGGGATGCCGAGGCCCGCCGAATAGGCGGCGAGCAGCAGGGCTCCGCGGGACACGCTGTCCTCCGAGCCCGCCACGGTCAGGATCGCGGCCAGGACCGGTCCGATGCAGGGCGTCCAGCCGAACGCGAAGGCGAGGCCCATCACATAGGCGCCCCACAGGCCGACCGGCCGTTCGACGGTGAAGCGGGCCTCCCGGTAGAACAGCCCGATGCGGAACAGCCCGAGGAAATGCAGGCCCATCACGATAATGGCGATGCCGGCCACCGTGCTCAGGACATCGAGATATTGCCGGATAGCCTGACCCAGCGCGGAGGCCGTCGCGCCCAGCAGCACGAAGACGGTCGAGAAGCCGGCCACGAACAGCAGGGCGGCCAGGACGGCGCGCTGGCGCACGGCGCGGTCGTCGCCCGCGCTGAGCCGGTCGAAGGTGGTCCCGGCCAGGAACGACAGGTACGGCGGCACCAGGGGCAGCACGCAGGGGCTGAGAAAGCTGATGAGGCCGCCGAGCGCCGCGGCCGGATAGGAAACACTGAGCATGGGAGCCTTCTATCCTGTCGCGCCTTCACGAGAAAGGCGGTGAAGCGCCGGTTCGCCAGCTTGTGAAGGCGGCCGATTTCCGGTTTGCTCGCCCCATGACACAAAGCCGCAATCTCATCACCGACGTGTCCGGCCTTCGCATCGGCAATGCCCAGGACGCCCGTCTCGGCTCGGGCGTGACCGTGACCCTCTTCGACGAGCCCGCCGTCGCCTCGGTCTTCGCCATGGGCGGAGCCCCGGCGACCCGGGAGACCGACCTGCTCGACCCGGACAAGATGGTGCCGGCCATCCACGGCGTGGTGCTCTCCGGCGGATCCGCCTTCGGGCTCGATGCGGCGAGCGGCGTCCAGGCCCGCTTGAGGGAACAGGGGATCGGCTTCGCGGTCCGCGACGCGCTCGTGCCCCTGGTGTCCCAGGCGTCCATCTTCGACCTCGTCAACGGGGGCGACAAGGATTGGGGCCGCTATCCGCCCTACCGGGAACTCGGCTACGAGGCGGCCCGGCAGGCCGGGCCGGACTTCGCTCTCGGCACCGCCGGTGGCGGCTACGGCGCCACGACGGCGAACCTGAAGGGGGGCCTGGGCTCGGCGAGCGCCCTGACCTCGTCGGGCCATACGGTCGGCGCCCTGGTGGTGGTCAACAGCATCGCCTCGGCGGTCGTCGGAGACGGCCCGCATTTCTGGGCCGGTGCCCTGGAGGAAGGCCGCGAGTTCGGCGGTCACGGCCATCCCGCCCGGGTCGGGTCGGACCAGCGCAGGCTCGTGTGGAAAGGCGGCCCGCAGCCGGCCACCACCATCGCGCTGGTCGCGACCGACGCCGTCCTGACGAAGGCTCAGGCCAAGCGCCTCGCCGTCGCGTCCCATGCGGGTCTCGCCCGCGGGCTGCGCTTCTCGCACGCCCTCTTCGACGGGGACACAATCTTCGCCGCCGCCACGGGCCGCAGGCCGCTGGGCGACGAGGCGGCGGCGTTCACCGAACTGACGGCGCTCGCCGCCGACTGCCTCAGCCGCGCCATCGCGCGGGGCGTCTACGAGGCGACGGCCCTGCCCTATCCGGGCGCGCAGCCGGCGTGGCGGGATCGTTTCGCGGCCGCTTGAAGCATCGGACGTGTCATCGACCTCACGCCCGATGCTTCAAGCATTTTTCACGCAAAACCGGTTCCCGCTTTTGCACCCGATGCGCTAGAGCATCGGACGGAAAAGTGGATCCGGTTTTCCGTCCTGACCAATGCTCTCGTTCAAGAAGAAAGCATCGGATTGATCCCAAAAGTGCAAGTCCACTTTTGGGTCCGATGCTTTAGAACCGCTCCGCCCGATAGGGCTTGGGGTCGACCACCGGGGTCTCACCCGTGATCATCTCGGCCAGCAGGCGGCCGGTGACGGGCCCGAGGGTCAGGCCGTGATGGGCGTGGCCGAAGCCGAACCACAGGTTCTTGTGCTTCGGGGCGGGACCGATGATCGGCATCATGTCCGGCGTGCAGGGCCGCATGCCCATCCACGGCTCCGGATCGACCCGCTCGCCCAGGGGGAAGAAATCGCGGGCGATCGGCTCGGCGCGCTGGAGCTGGACCGGGGTCTTGGGCGCGTCGCGGTTGGCGAATTCCGCCCCCGTGGTGAGGCGGATGCCCTTCGACATGGGGGCCAGGAAGTAGCCGCGGTCGAAATCCAGGGTCGGCCGGTTGAGCACCGCATTGCCCTCGGGCTTGTAATGCATGTGGTAGCCGCGCTTGACCGCCAGGGGCAGGTCGTAGCCGAGCTTCGTCGTGACCACGTCCGCCCAGGCACCGAGGGCGATGACCACGGTGTCGGCGTCCACGGGACCCTTTTCCGTCTGGATGCGCCAGCCGGTCGGCGTCTCCTCCAGGGTCCGGGCATCCCCGGAGGCGAGCTCGCCGCCGAGGCGCTCGAACAGCCCGACATAGCCCATGGTCAGCATGTGAGGATCCGACACCGAGGCCGGATCGGTCCAATGGATGCCGCCCTTCGTCTCCACCTTGAGATGCGGCTCGCGCTCGGCGACGGCCCGGGTGTCGAGGGCGTCGAAGTTGACGCCGAAATCGCGCTTCACATCCTCCGCGTCCTTGAACTGCTCGTCGCGGCTCTTCTCGTCCCGGAACACCTTCATCCAGCCGGTCGGGCGGATCAGGTGCGTGGAGCCGGATTCCTCCGCCAGGGCCATGTGCTCGGTGACGCTGCGCTCGATGAGCGGCGCGTACATCCGGGCGATCGCCTTGTGCTGGGCGGGGCGCGAGTGCATCCAGTATTGCCACAGGAACGGCGCCAGCTTGGGGATCGCCGCCCAGTGGTAATGGGCGTCGATGGTGTTGTTCAGGGCATAGCGCAGCAGGGCGCCGAAATCGTGCGGAAAGCCGTAGGGGTAGACGCCCTCGCGCTGGATAAGGCCGGCATTGCCGAAGGAGGTCTCCTCGCCGGGCTTGCGCCGGTCGACCAGCAGAACCGAGCGTCCGCGCTTCTGCAGATGGACGGCAATCGACACGCCGACGATCCCGGCCCCGAGAACAACCACATCCTTACGCATGAAGGCCCTGCCCCGTTCAAAGTCGCTTCCGGTCACGGGAAGCGTGTTCGTATCCTTGCGACGAGGCCATCTTTACTCCTGATGGATCGAGGCCGTCCATGGAATTCCTGTCGCAAAGGGGCCTCTCCCCAGCCAAGTGGTCTTGAATTGGTCGGGATCGGTGGCGCGATGCCCCGTTGCGGCCGGAAAACGCTCGTGCTACCGGCGCGGCATGACACGTCCCCTTCTCATCGCCCCTTCGATCCTCGCGTCCGATTTCTCCAAGCTCGGCGAGGAGATCCGCGCCATCGACGCCGCCGGAGCGGACTGGATCCACATCGACGTGATGGACGGGCATTTCGTGCCCAACATCACCATCGGGCCCGACGTGGTGAAGGCGCTGCGTCCGCACACCTCGAAGCCCTTCGACGTCCACCTGATGATCGCGCCGGTGGATCCCTACCTCGAAGCCTTCGCCAAGGCGGGCGCGGACATCATCAGCATCCACGCCGAGGCGGGGCCGCACCTGCACCGCTCCCTGCAGACCATCCGGAGCCTCGGCAAGAAGGCCGGCATCGTTCTGAACCCCGGAACGCACGAACGAGCCATCGAGCCGGTGATCGACGATGTCGACCTGATCCTCCTGATGACGGTCAATCCCGGCTTCGGCGGCCAGGCCTTCATCCCGTCCGTCGGCACCAAGCTGCGGCGGATCAAGGAAATGGTCGGCGACCGCGACATCGACATCGAGATCGACGGCGGCGTGACGCCAGAGACCGCGCCCCTGGTGGCCGAAGCCGGCGCCAACGTGCTCGTGGCCGGGTCCGCCACGTTCAAAGGCGGTCCTTCCGCCTATGCGGCCAACATGGCGGCCATTCGCGAGGCGGCCGCGAAGGCGCGTTGAGATCGAAGGGCTATCGTGCTACCGCGCGGGCATATCACCCGCGTGGAAGTGGAAAGCCATGATCCCCCGTTACAGCCGTCCCGAGATGGTGGCCATCTGGTCGCCCGAAACCAAGTTCCGCATCTGGTTCGAGATCGAGGCCCATGCCACCACGGCGCTGGCCAATCTCGGCGTCGTGCCGAAGGAAGCGGCGGAAACGGTCTGGGAGAAGGGCTCCAGGGCCACGTTCGACGTGGAGCGGATCGACGCGATCGAGCGCGAGGTCAAGCACGACGTCATCGCGTTCCTGACCCATCTGGCCGAGATCGTCGGACCCGAGGCCCGCTTCGTCCATCAGGGCATGACTTCGTCCGACGTGCTCGACACCACGTTCAACGTGCAGCTTGCCCGCGCGTCCGACCTGCTGCTGCGCGACCTCGACGAGCTGCTCGCCGCCATCAGGCGCCGGGCTTTCGAGCACAAGATGACGCCGACCATCGGCCGGTCCCACGGCATCCACGCGGAGCCCACCACGTTCGGACTCAAGCTCGCCCAGGCCTATGCGGAATTCGAGCGCTGCAAGCTCCGGCTGATCGAGGCCCGGCGGGAGATCTCCACCTGCGCCATCTCGGGCGCCGTCGGCACCTTCGCCAATATCGACCCGAGCGTGGAGGAATACGTGGCCGAGCAGATGGGCCTGCAGGTCGAGCCGGTCTCGACCCAGGTCATCCCCCGCGACCGGCACGCCATGTATTTCGCCACGCTGGGCGTCATCGCATCCTCCATCGAGCGTCTCGCCACGGAGGTCCGCCACCTGCAGAGGAGCGAGGTCCTGGAGGCGGAGGAGTTCTTCTCGGCGGGCCAGAAGGGCTCGTCCGCCATGCCCCACAAGCGCAACCCGGTGCTCACCGAGAACCTGACCGGGCTGGCCCGCATGGTCCGGGCCTATGCCATGCCGGCCATGGAGAACGTGGCCCTGTGGCACGAGCGGGACATCTCGCATTCCTCCGTCGAGCGCATGATCGGGCCCGACGCCACCGTGACCCTGGACTTCGCGCTGGCGCGGCTCACGAACGTCGTCGACAAGCTCGTGGTCTATCCGGAGAACATGCAGAAGAACCTGGACCGCCTGGGGGGTCTCGTCCACTCGCAGCGGGTTCTCCTGGCCCTGACCCAGAAGGGCGCTTCCCGCGAGGACGCCTACCGGCTGGTCCAGCGCAACGCCATGCCGGTCTGGCGCGGCGAAGGCGACTTCCTGACCCTGCTCAAGAACGACGCCGACATGACGAAGTACCTGTCCGCGGACGAAATCGAGGCCTGCTTCGACCTCGGCTATCACTACAAGCATGTGGATACGATCTTCGCGCGGGTCTTCGGCGCGGGAGGCGCATAGCTCGGGGGCTGGAAATATTTCCACAATTTGCAACAATCCCCACTCAGGAGATCAACGGCGCGGGGATTGTTGCCATGCTGTCGGAGAAGCTTCTCGATCTTGCGTTCTCGCGGGCCGTGAAACACGGCACCCTGGAGATGACCACCGCTGAAGGCCGGCGGGTCACCTTCGGCGACGGGGCGGATCCCCACGTCTCGATCCGCTTCACGGACGCCGCGGCCCAGATGGCCCTCTGCCTGCATCCCGAGCTGAAGCTCGGCGAATTGTTCGTCGATGGCCGCCTCGTGATCGAGCAGGGCACGATCCTCGACCTGCTGCAGGTCCTCCTCCGGGACACCCATGGGGAACTCGACGAGCTTCCTCTTCATCGTCTGCGCAAGATCCGGGCCTGGATGATGCGCCGGGCCGAGAACGATGCGACCCGGTCCAGGCGCAACGTCGCCCATCACTATGATCTCGACGGCCGCCTCTATTCCCTGTTCCTCGACAGCGACCGCCAGTATTCCTGCGCCTATTTCGACCATCCCGACGCGAGCCTCGAGGAGGCCCAGATCGCCAAGAAGCGGCACATCGCGGCCAAGCTGATGGTCGATCCGGGCCATAGCGTTCTCGATATCGGCTCGGGCTGGGGCGGCATGGGCCTCTATCTGGCTCAGGTGGCCGGAGCGGGATCGGTGAAGGGCATCACGCTCTCGCAGGAGCAGCTGGAGGCTTCGCGCAAACGATCCGCGACCGCGTGCCTTCAGGACCGGGTGAGTTTCGAGCTCCAGGATTACCGGACCACCAGGGGCTCTTTCGACCGGATCGTCTCGGTGGGCATGTTCGAGCATGTGGGCGTGCCCTCCTACGACGCCTATTTCCAGGCGAGCCGGAACCTCCTCAAGGACGACGGGGTCATGCTCCTGCATACGATCGGCCGCTCGGGCACGCCCTATCCGACCAATCCGTGGATCACCAAGTACATCTTCCCGGGCGGACACCTGCCGGTCCTGTCGGAGATGATGCCGGCCATCGAGCGCGCCGGCCTGATCGTGACCGACGTGGAGATCCTGCGCCTGCACTACGCCTATACCCTTCAGGCCTGGCGCGAGCGCTTCACGGCCCACCGCGAGGAGGTGCTGCGCCTCTACGACGAGCGCTTCTGCCGGATGTGGGAATGCTACCTCGCCATGTCGGAATCCGCCTTCCGGTGGCAGGACGCGGTGGTGTTCCAGTTCCAGCTCGCTCGGCGCAACGACGTGGTGCCCCTGACCCGCGACTACATTGCCGAGCGCGAGGCGGTCCTGAAGGAGGCGGAGCGGAACATGGAGTTGAAGCGGAGCGCTTGAACCGGCCGGCGCACGTCTTTATCTCCGTGGCATGAAAACCTCCGATTGCGACATCCTCATCGTTCCCGGCTACACGAATTCGGGCGAAGACCATTGGCAGAGCCGCTGGGAGCGCCAGCTTTCGACCGCGTGGCGCGTCGAGCAGGAGAACTGGGACGCTCCGAACAAGGACGCCTGGGTCGAGCGCATCGTGCATGACGTCGAACGGGCGGAGAAGCCGGTCGTGCTCGTCGGCCACAGCCTCGGCGTGCTGGCCATCGCCCACGCGGCCCCGCGCCTCGCCGGCGGAAAGGCGCGCGGCGCTTTCCTGGTCAGCCTGCCGGACGTGGAGAGGCCAGGCTTCATCCCGGCCATCGACCGGGCCTTCGCGCCGATTCCGCGCGACCCTTTCCCGTTCCCGTCCGTCCTGGTCGCCAGCCGGACCGATCCCCACTGCGATTATGCCAAGGCCGAGGACATCGCCTATGCCTGGGGAGCGGCCATCGTCGACGCGGGGGATGCCGGCCACGTCAACACGGAAAGCGGCCATGGCCCCTGGCCCGAAGGCCTGATGCGTTTCGCCGGGTTCCTGAAGAGGCTTTGAAGATCTGGCCTTGTCCACATGACGAAAAGTTCATGCAGCGGTCACCTGAGCGAGAGCAGGAGCGGAGCAATCTAATCCTATCGCCACACGGAGGATGTCCGCATGAAGACCATCGCCACCATTGCTCTTGCTGCCCTGCTGACCGGCACAGGCACCTATGCGATCGCCCAGCAGACTCCCGCGCCGAACACGCCGGCGGCTTCGCAGGATCAGGGCCGGCAGGACCGCCGTCCCCGCATGAGCCAGGACGACTTCAACCGGCTCGTGGATGCCCGCATCGCCTCCATCAAGGCCGGGCTGAGGCTCTCCGCCGACCAGGATCGGCTCTGGGCCCCGGTCGAGACGGCGATCCGCTCGTCCGCCACTGAGCGTTACTCACGCTTCGAGCAGCGCCCGACCCGCGACCAGCGCCAGTCCATGGACTTCATGCAGCGCCTCGAGCGACGCAGCACCATGAGGACCGAGGGCGCGCAGCGCTCGGCCGCGGTCACCGCCGCCCTGCGTCCGCTCTGGGACAGCTTCAGCGAAGACCAGAAGCGGATCGCGCCGCGCCTCCTGCGCGAGGCGCTCGACGTGGACGGGCCGCGCTGGGCCGAACGCGGCGGGCGCCGGGGTCATGACCGGGACCATCGCATGGGCATGCATCAGGGCGGGCCGCGAGGCCCCGTGCAGCAGTAGCCTCAGACGACAAAAAGGCCGCCCGATGGGCGGCCTTTCCGATTTTTGACCGGCTAAAGCATCGTTGGGCGCGGCCCCGGAGGGCCGCACGATGCGCCAACGCGGATTAGCGCGAGTAGAACTCGATCACGAGGTTCGGTTCCATCTGGACCGGGTACGGCACTTCCGACAGGGTCGGGATGCGCGTCACGCGGGCCGTCATCTTGGAGTGATCGACCTCGATGTAGTCCGGGACGTCGCGCTCGGCGAGCTGGCTCGCCACGACGACGACTTCGAGCTGCTTGGACTTGTCCTTCACCTCGATCACGTCGCCGGCCTTCACCTGATAGCTCGGGATGTTCACGCGGCGGCCGTTGACCTTCACGTGACCATGGTTGACGAACTGACGGGCGGCGAACGGGGTCGCGACGAACTTGGCGCGGTACACGACCGCGTCGAGACGGCGCTCGAGCAGGCCGACCAGGTTCTCACCGGAATCGCCCTTCAGGCGGATCGCCTCCGCGTAGTAGCGGCGGAACTGCTTCTCGGTGATGTTGGCGTAGTAGCCCTTGAGCTTCTGCTTGGCGCGCAGCTGCGTGCCGAAGTCAGACATCTTGCCCTTGCGGCGCTGGCCGTGCTGGCCCGGACCATATTCGCGGCGGTTCACGGGGCTCTTCGGGCGGCCCCAGATATTCTGACCCATGCGGCGGTCAAGCTTGTGCTTGGCCTGAATGCGCTTCGACATCGCTGTTCCTCTGTGTTGTCGAATTTGCGAGGAACGCGCCCTCCTCTTCCCTTCATGCCCGAGGAGGCCCAAGGGGCCGTCTCGAGGGACGGGACGACAGGCCGACCGGAGCCGGGCCACGGGAGCGTAAAAAGTTACGCGGCCCGTGAGGACCGCGTGAACGGGAGGCATTTAGGCGGAAACCGCCGGAAAGTCAACCGGAGACGAGACGGTCGTGTCAGCCCACGGGCAGCGGCATCTCTTCGATGGTCACCAGCGGCAGGCCCTTGCCTTGCAGAGCCCCACGCAGCGCCGTGCCGATCGCGGCACCGCTCGTGAACACGGCCAGGGTCTCGTTCTCGTCGGCCTCGTGGCCGGGCACCGGCCCGCCGATCAGCTGGGTCACCCGGCGGGCAATGGCCGGAGCCGGGTCGATCCATGTCACCGGCCAGGGTGCCAGGGCTTCGAAGCGTTGGAGCAGCAGCGGATAATGGGTGCAGCTCAGCGCCACCACGTCGGTCCGGCCGCCCGGATCCTCCACGAAGCAGGGCCGCAGCTCTTCGAGCAGGTCCTCGTCCGGGACAGGGCTGCCCGCAAGCTCCGCCTCGGCGAAGCCCGCAAGGCGGCGCGAGCCCACGAGGTTGACCTTGCAGCCGGCCGCATAGGTCTCGACAAGATCGCGGGTATAGTCCCGGGCCACCGTGCCGGGGGTGGCGAGAACCGACACATAGCCGGTCCGGGTCGTCCGGGCCGCCGGCTTGATGGCCGGCACGGTGCCGACGAACGGGATGGAGAACCGTTCGCGGAGATGGGGAAGAACGACCGTCGACGCGGTGTTGCAGGCCACCACGGCGATATCGGGACTGTGAAGGGCGATCAGCCGTTCCATCACGGCCACGACCCGCTCGGCCAGAACCGCCTCGCTCAGGCGGCCGTAGGGAAACCCCGCATCGTCCGCCGCATAGACGAAGCGCGCGTCCGGTCGGGCCTTGAGCACCTCGGAGAAGACCGTGAGGCCGCCGAGGCCGGAATCGAAGACCAGGATGGTGGGGACGGGAGACGGCATGACGGCGGGATTATAGGTCGCCCCTGCCAGAAGATCGACACGCATGACTCAACCCTTACGAACGCAACGTGGTCAGAAGTGCTAGCGCATCGTGCGGACCCAGAGGGCCGCTTCAGCTAAAAGTGGACCCGGTTTTCGCTTGCGCGGCCCGCTGGGTCCGCTCCGAACGATGCGCCGCTTCAGGAAGTGAGCATCGGATCGATCCCAAAAGTGGGTCCACTTTTGGGTCCGATGCTCTAGAGGCCCTGCTTGGATCCCGCAGCCGGGGTGTCGAGCCTGCGGCGCGGGCCGCGCTCCTCCTTCGCCTCCGGCGTCTCGCCTTTCGGCATCTGCGCCGACAGGCGCTTGACGGGCCAGCCGTCGCTCCAAGTGCTCATGTCGACGAATTTGGGGTCCCGCAGGAGCGCGCTTGCGTCCCTGCCGGCGAAGGCTGCCTCGGAGGCGATGTCGAAGGTCTTCCAGAAGGCGAGGAAATCGAGGGTATCGGTGCCGTTGTTGCCGAGCTGCTGGGTCAGGATGGTCTGCGGTCCGCTGAGCGCCATGTCGGCGCTCCAGCGCCAGGTGTTCCGCTGCTTGGGATCGCGAGGCGGATCCGGGGGCAGCTTGATGGCGGAGGCGTCGTAATCGGCCTTGGGAGATCCGGGCGATGCCAGCGTCGCCGTCAGGGCCGGAAAGCCGTGGTCGTCGGATGACGCCCGCATGAACAGCTTGCGGGTCGAGGGAACGGCGCTCGCCTGCTGGAGCATCAGGCGGGAGGCCCGGTCGCTCGGCAGGTAATCCCGATCGCCGCTCATGGCGATGAGCAGGGTCGACGGATCGACGGTCGAGAGGTCCCGCAGCAGGATCCCGCGCTCCTTCTCGTTGGACGCGATGCCGCCCGGCATCAGGCCGAAGATCAGCTTCGGTGCCGGAACCTTGCCGGCGCCTGCTCCCGCCGCGATGTTGAGCGCGATCGGCATCCCGGCGGAATGGCCGATGAGGGCCAGCCGGTTCCTGTCCGGCTTGGCGTTCGGGTCGTTCTCCAGTTCCGCGAGAGCGTTCTGGATCAGGTCTTCGGCCAGGTTCGAGGCGTCGGCCGGCCGGGATCGGTTCACGTCCTGGAACCGGGGAAACAGAACGAGGTGGCCCTTGCGCGCCAAGTGCTCGATCCAGCCCCCGTAGAGCCCCGGATTCACGGCTCCCCAGGAATGCAGGAACACCACGACGGGGCGCGGCTTCGCCGGCGTGTCGGCGCCGTGGAAGACGAACGTCCCGCTGCTCGCCGTCCCGAGCGCCCGCTTGACGATCTCGGTCGAGCTGTAGTCGCGCCCGCCCGGCCCCCGCTCGGGCTGCGGCGGCGGCGTCGCCGCGTGAGCCCATGGTCCCGCGACCGAGACGCCAAGGAGCAGAACAGGCAGCAGGGAGCGGCGCATCGTCGTCTCGAACTCTCTTCCCAACCGGGCAGATAGGGCCCTGTCTTTATAAAGCCACGATTTGCTTAAGGTTTTCTCAATCGTCTTCCTTCCGCAAGGGCACGAATCGCCCCACGCAAGGTGCGCACCTCCTGCTCGGTCATCTCGAGCCGGAGGAAGATGTCCCGCATGTTGCGGGTCATGGTCGGCTTCTTATCCTCGGGATAGAAGTTGACCGCGTCGAGCTCGGCCTCGACATAGTCGAAGAACGACGTGACCATCTCGCGATGGGCCGGCGGCGACTGCCGGCCCCCGTCGAAGGGCAGAGCCCCGCCGGTGGCGAGCTTGTACCATTCGTACGACACGAGAAGGACCGCCTGCGCAAGGTTGAGCGATGAGAATTTCGGGTCGACCGGGAAGGTGACGATCGCGTCGGCGAGCGACACCTCGTCGTTCTCGAGGCCCGTGCGCTCGCGTCCGAACAGGATGCCGATGCCCTGCCCGGCCGCGAGCCGCCTCTGCGCTTCCGTCATGGCGTCGTCCGGCGCGAAGACCCGCTTCATCTGCCCGCGCTCGCGGGCCGTGGTGGCGAAGACGAAGTTCAGGTCCGCTATGGCCTCGCGGACCGTGTCGTAGAGCCTTGCCCCCTCCAGCACATGGGTCGCGCCGGAAGCGGCGGAGTGGGCCCCCTTCTTGGGCCAGCCGTTCCGGGGAGACACGAGACGCAGCTCCGACAGCCCGAAATTGGCCATGGCACGGGCCACCATGCCGATGTTCTCGGCCAGCTGGGGCTCCACGAGGATGATGATGGGCTTCTGCGATGCATCGGTCATGGGTCGGGTCGCGGATCGGATCAGTTGGGGATGCCACGGTCGAGGGCTGCCCTCAGGCCCACATGGAACATGGAGCCGTGGTTCTCTCCGGGATAGGCACGCTGCGTTAAGACGATATCCGGCCGGGCAGCAAGCCTTTCGAGCATGTCGGCGCGCATCGCCCGCGCCTGGAGCATCCGCGCCTTCCGCCGTTCGTCGCCGCGCGGGTCCTGCGTCACATCGTAGAGAATGACCACGTCGGAGCGACCTGCGGCACGACGCGTGGATGTCTCCTCCCTGCGCAGCATCAGGGGCGCATGCCACGACAGGGACGGGCTGATCGCATAGTAGGACCGGAAGAGGTCGGGATTCCTGAACAGGGCGTTGATCACGAAGAGGCCGCCATAGGAATGGCCCCAAAGCGCGCGCCGCGCCGGATCGAGGGAGAAGTCCTTCGTCAGCTCAGGGAGCATCCGCTCGGCCACCAGGGCGAGGAAGATGTCCGCTCCTCCCACCTCCTCGGACGGGTCCGGATCGTCCGGACCGGCGCGGTCCTCCGGGGCCACGGGCGGCGTGTAGTCCTGCGTCCGGGTGTTCGCGTCGTGTGGCCCGCCGGTCTCGTAGCCGATGCCGATCAGGACGGTTCCCGGCACATGATCGAGATCCGCCTGACGGAGATCGTCGAAAGCCGCATTGCCGTCGAGCATGACGATTGCCGGCCAGCCCCCGGAAGGGGGATCGCCGAGCGGAACCGCGACGAACACCTGATAGTGACGCAGGCCGTCGACGGAATCGAAGTGCCTTTGCGCAAAGCGGTGGGTCGGAGACGGGGCCTCCCAGAGCGCGGTGCGGGAGCGAAGCCGCCGGTCCGGCTGAGCATGAAGAGCGGACAGTCCGGCGATGAAGGAGGCCGCGGCAAGGAAGCTTCGTCTGTGCATGATCGGACCGGCACACGCGATGGGAACTCCCGGTCGGTTTACGCCACCCTGGGCTGTTTGTCTCCACGCCAGGGCCGGCCGAGGGAAGAAACCGATGCCCCGCCCGGGATGCGGCCTTCCGGGCCGGCGCTCCTGCGATCACCCTCCGCCCGAGGCCCCATAGGAAAACCCCTCCGGGCATGCCCGGAGGGGTCTGTCGGCCGTGATCGCCCGACGATCGGCGTCTTACCAGCAGCCCCAGCCGCAATAGTAGTGCGGACGGGCGGCGGCCGCTCCGATGGCGGCTCCGCCGACCACGCCGACCGCGGTCCCGACGGCCACCTGGCTTGCGGCCGCGTTCGATTGCGCGACGTTGTTGCGGTAGTTCGCATTCCGGCAGCGCTCGAAGGTTTTCGTGCCCGGCTTCAGGCCCGATTCCATGCAAACCGAATCGGCATTGGCCATGGATTGCTCGGCCGTCTGGCAGCCCGCCAGAATCAAGGTGGCGGCTCCAAGAATGATAGCAAGACGCATGTCAGCTCCCTTTGTGTACAACAATAATCCCTCCGGCAGCGTCCTCGACCCGAGCGCCTCGGATCGGGTGCCTCTGAGGAGACCGCCGGAACGAAGGGATCTGAACTACGGATAAGCTTGGCCTTCCGTGCGGCAGCACACGTGCTGCGGTGAATTTTCCCCCGAGGGGAACTCAGACCCGTGGATATCCCTTATTTCCTGCAATCCTAACGTCATAATATCACGTCTATCCCCCAACGTCACGGAGTATCTTGTGATGATGTTGCGCATCGTTGCGCTGAGCCTTTGCCTGGATCTGGGGCTTGTCCTTCCCGCTCATGCCCTCTCCGCGACAGGAGCCACGCCAGCCGCGTCTTCGATGTTCCATGGGAACTGGTGCGGGGCGGGCGACGCGAACCGGGCCGCTCCCATCGACGCGCTGGACTCGGCCTGCCGGGCTCACGACCTCTGTTATGAACAGGTCGGTCGCAGCGCCTGTCCCTGTGACCGGGCCCTCGTCAGGGCGACCGCGGCTCTCGTGAGAAGCCGGACAGTCCCAGAGACGATCCGGAGCAAGGCGGCCACCGTGAACTCGCTCTTCAGCGCGGCCGTGTGCGTCGAGGCCCCGAAAATGCCGCAACAGGTCCGAAAGCGCTGAATTCCTGCCCTGCCCCCACCTTCCCCCCTGGCCTCAACCGCGCTATAGCCCCGGCAACCATCCTGCCGGACGGCAGGCATGTTCCAGCTCTTCAAGCGCAAGGTGAGATCATGGCGAAGATCAAGGTTGCCAATCCGGTCGTCGAACTCGACGGCGACGAGATGACCCGCATTATCTGGCACTTCATCAAAGAGAAGCTGATCCACCCTTATCTCGATATCGACCTGAAGTACTACGATCTCAGCGTCGAGCACCGCGACGCCACCAACGACAAGGTCACCGTCGAGGCCGCCGAGGCGATCAAGAAGTACGGCGTCGGCGTGAAGTGCGCCACCATCACGCCGGACGAGGCCCGGGTGAAGGAGTTCAACCTGAAGGAAATGTGGAAGTCGCCCAACGGCACGATCCGCAACATCCTCGGCGGCGTGATCTTCCGCGAGCCCATCATCTGCAAGAACGTGCCGCGCCTCGTGCCCGGCTGGACCCAGCCGATCATCGTGGGCCGCCACGCCTTCGGCGACCAGTACCGCGCGACGGACTTCAAGATCCCCGGCAAGGGCCGCCTGACCATCAAGTTCGAGGGCGAGGACGGCACCGTCATCGAGAAGGAAGTCTTCAAGTTCCCGGATGCCGGCGTCGCCATGGCGATGTACAACCTGGACGACTCGATCCGCGAGTTCGCCCGCGCGTCGATGAACTACGGCCTGATGCGCAAGTACCCGGTCTACCTCTCCACGAAGAACACGATCCTCAAGGCCTATGACGGCCGCTTCAAGGACATCTTCGAAGAGGTCTACCAGAACGAGTTCAAGGCGAAGTTCGACGCCGCCGGCATCACCTACGAGCACCGCCTCATCGACGACATGGTCGCGTCGGCCCTCAAGTGGTCGGGCGGCTATGTGTGGGCCTGTAAGAACTACGACGGCGACGTGCAGTCCGACACGGTCGCGCAGGGCTTCGGCTCGCTCGGCCTGATGACCTCCGTGCTGATGACGCCGGACGGCCAGACGGTCGAGGCGGAAGCCGCCCACGGCACCGTGACCCGCCACTACCGCGAGCACCAGAAGGGCAAGGAGACCTCGACGAACTCCATCGCGTCGATCTTTGCCTGGACCCGTGGCCTCGCCCACCGCGCCAAGCTCGACGACAATGCGGAGCTCGCCCGGTTTGCCGCGACCCTCGAGAAGGTCTGCGTGGACACGGTCGAGGCCGGCTACATGACCAAGGACCTCGCCCTCCTGGTCGGCGCCGAGCAGAAGTGGCTCTCCACCACCGGCTTCCTCGACAAGATCGACGAGAACCTCAAGAAGGCGATGGCGGCCTGATCGGCGCCGCACCTCCTTGAGACGACAGAGAGTCCGGCCTCAGCGCCGGGCTTTTTGCTGTCTCGACCCTAACCGGGTCGGCGCTCGACAACATCGCGCTATGTTATAAGTGTGAATAATGAACATCAGCGGGCCTGTTGCGGAAGTTGCCGACGAACCGCCAATTGACGCGGTGGGCATGGGGCAGATCGTGCAGCGACCCTACGGCGCGCGGCCCGAAGAGATCGTCGAGAACGTGATCCACACCTGGCTGGCGAATGGCGCGCAGGACGAGGATCCAGGTGGGCTATGGGTTTCCCTGACTGAGGATGCTTGGGCGCCGCCACTCTGAACTTTTTGGGTCAGCACTCCTTTCTCAGGGTGCGATCACGGCCAGCGGATGCTCGCCCAGCCCGATCTCGAGCGGGAGGCCCCCGCCGGGATCTCCGTCGAGCTGGGTCGGATCCCCATCAGGGCCGTCGATGCGGATCGCCCTGGCCGTCACGGTCCGGTAGCCGGGCATCCGGTCGAGATGCCCTGCGACCATGCCGATGACGTAGACGAGCGTGCTGAACCGCCCGCCGCGCAGGAAGAGGCAGACCTGGAGTTCCGGCCTCCCGATGGCGGACTGTGGGGCGAGCTGAAATTCGCCGCCATAGAGCCGGCTCTTGGTCACGATGACGGAACTTGCCTCCACCACCTCCGACCGATCGATCTCCACGCGATAGCGGCGCGGCACGTTGGCCACGAGCTCGCGCAGTCCTTGCACGACATAGGCCAGCTTGCCGATCCTCTTCTTCAGGCGAATGCTGGTGCGGCTGACGATATGCGCATCCATGCCGACACCGCACATGAGCGAGAAGTGGCGCCCATTCGCACGGCCGACATAGATGTTTCGCGTCTCCCCGCGGGCGAGCAGCTGTGCCAGCGCCTCCGCCTGTTGTGGAATGCCCAGATCGCGCGACAGAACATTGGTGGTGCCGATCGGGATGATCCCGAGCGGCGGCGACGACGGCTCCCGCGCCATCAGGCCGTTGATTGCCTCGTTGATCGTCCCGTCGCCGCCCGCCACCACGACGGCGCCGATGTCGGGACCGCACTCCCGCGCCACGCGCTCCGCATCGCCGGCACTTGCGGTCTCCCGCAACGCGACCTCGCTCCCCTGTCTCTCCAGCCCGTCGAGGACGGCCGCGAGGCGCCGGCGCCGGCGCCGCCCGGCAGCCGGATTGAAGATCACGAGCAGCCGACGGGCCGGTGAAGCGCAGCGCTCCGAGGCTGCCGCGGAATCCTTTATCCAGGTCATTTCGGCGCCTTCGAAACGCTCGGTTGCCGACGATGCCCGGCCGGTTCCTCGGCCTCCGGGCGACGGCGGCCCCGGTATGTCCCTCCAGGCCGCCGGTCGAGCGGTCGGACCGCGCTATTGATCGACCTACGGGACATATCATAAAGGCGCCCCGAGGTCAGTCCTGGGCCGCAGCGAGTTCGACGGCGGGATCGGGCCGAGCACGCCGACCTGGCGAGCAGTACCAATCCCTTCGAGCGAGCGGCTTAACAGGTCGAACGAGAAACATTATAAGAGAGCGGCTGCCCGCATCGCTCCACCCTGGTGCTGTTGCGTGCGTGCGGCAAAATGGCTAAGCCCTTGGCCCGGTGAGGGCCGCAATGCCCCGTCGTGGATCGGAAGCAGCATGCCATGCAGGTGAAAACGGTACTTCTGTGCAAGAGCTTCATGCTGCGTGTCGCTCTGGAACACATGCTGGCGGGAAGCGCTTTCGACGTTCAGAACGAGGCCGATGACGAGGGCGACCGGGACCGGCGCTCACAACGGAGCGGCGATCATCTGTTCATCCTGGATATTGCCCAGCCCCTCGACGAGACTCTAGCCGAAATAACTAGATCCTCGGCGCGGTGATTATGACCCTTTGGCGAGTGGCTCAAGAGGAGCGGTTTTGGGATAGGCGCGGCCCATTTTGGCCCGGGCATTTTCGGTGGTGAACATCCACCTGACCCGGACGCCGGCGCTTTGCGCTGGCACTCCCAGGCCGCGATTTCCCGCTCGAGCTCCTCGCGCGTGTCGATCCGCCGGTCCAGACACTGGCCCTTGAGCACCCCGATCTCGATCTCGACCATGTTCAACCAGCTTGCGTGCTTGGGGGTTGAAGTGGAACTCCAGCCGTCTCAGGATGCGATGCGCCTCGTCAGGCGGGAAAGCCTCGTAGAGGGAGCCGGGCCTGTGCGTCGACAGGTTGTCCATCACCACCCGGATCCGCTCGGCCTGCGGAAACTCCACATCCACAAGCTAGCGCATGCACACAGCAAAGTCCTTGGTCGTCCGGCGATCCGTGACGCTCACTTTGCGCCAGGGGCGATGCGCATCCACCATCACGAACAGGTTCACCGTGCCACAGCGGCGGTACTCGTAGTCGATGCGCTCGACCTGTCCCGGTGCGGCCGGGAGCGGCTGACGCGTCTCGCCGATGAGCTGGACCGGGCTCTCATCGAAGCACACCACCGGGTGCTGCGGCTCGGACG
>NZ_JAMXFI010000043.1:0-60806 GCF_025460875.1 Microvirga yunnanensis | reverse complement strand
TGTTGGCCGGCGCCGGGATCACCGGCTCCTTCAGGACGAACTTGAGCAGATCGGCGAAGGACTGGAGCAGGCCCCAGGGCCCGACCACGTTCGGGCCGCGGCGGAGCTGGACGGCCGCCCAGACCTTACGGTCGGCATAGAGTGCATAGGCGATGAAGATGAGCAGAGCCACAAGCAGAAGCAGGCTCTGACCCAGCATGATTGCAACGCTGAGGAGGATGTCTCCAAATTCCATGATCCACTCCCCTTATTCTGAGGCCTCGAGCTTCAGCTCACCGCCAATCGGATTGGTCAGTTGGAAATATTTCACCGGGCTCACGAAGGGCACGCGGCCCGACGTGCCGCCAATGGCGGTCAGGGACCTGATCGCGAAATCCACGCCAGCTGTCTCGACCGTCTCCATCACCCCGACATTCATGTGCGGTCTTCCTTCGCCGTGCGGAAAGAAAGCATACGCATCGTGCAGCAGGAACGGGTATGGTGATCCCCATTCTGGCAAAAGAAAAGCCCCTGAAGGCAGACCTTGGATCGCTGTTACAGAGCGATCAGGTGGCCGCGCTGCCACGCGAGCCGGTCACGCCCCATCCCACCCCGTTCCGGCTCCGTCCGTTTGTGCTGGCCTCAGAATCGGCGTTGTCAGCCGGAATAGGCCGGACACGCCGGTTCTTAGCCAGTCAATGCGTGGTCGGCGTGGGCAAGAACCGAGGGGGCCACAATGTGCGTGTTCCGAACCGGATCAGCCGCCTGTGCCGCGATCGTCGGTGGATGCTCTGTCCCGTTAGGCTCCTGGGCAGCTGATCTAAAGGCTAAGGGCGCGACCCTCGTCGAGGCTGTGCGCATCTGCTCCACCCACGGCGCCGGTTTCTTCACCATCCTGGGACCGACACCTGCCTGAGGGTCGGCAGTCGGGCCCGAGGAGAAATCCGGTATCTGGAGCCAGGCGCCCGCGCCGACGATCCCATCGGCCATCGGGCCCGCAGGCCCGTCGCCCTCGACGCCCTCATCCGGACCTCTTACTGCCTGCTGCGTGCCAGGACGCAGTACGAGTTCACCCGCAACACGAGCAATTACGGGTCTGATACCTTCCGTCCCAACGAGGCCTTTGTCCAGTTCGGCGCCCTGACCGCCGGCCGTCAGGAATCGTTCTCGTCAGGCCCACGCACCGATCATCTGCTCTTCATGTTGTTCATTTGAGCGGATGACTGGATCAGATGAATGCTCGGCCAGAAACTTGTCGGCTTCCAAGGCTGCCATGCTCCCCATTCCGGCGGAGCTGATAGCCTGCCTGAACACTGGGTCGATCACGTCGCCGGCGGCCATGCACCCGGGAACAGAGGTTTTCGTCGACCAGGAGCCGACTTTGATGTAGCCGGCATCGTCCATCTCAAGCTGACCACGAAACAGCTTGGTCGCGGGATCATGGCCAATGGCAACGAAAAGGCCGTCTGTGGCGAGTTCCCTCGTCCCGCCTGTGTTCACATCACGGATCCGAACGCCCGTCACCGCCTTCATCGGCTCCTGTTCGCCGATCACCTCGTCGATGACATGGTTCCAGACCACCTCGACATTGGGTTTAGCCAGGAGGCGGTCCTGCAGGATGGGCTCCGCCCGGAGGCGATCACGCCGATGGATGATTGTGACTTTGGAAGCCAGGTTCGACAGGTAGAGCGCTTCCTCCGCGGCTGTGTTGCCGCCTCCGACCACCACAACTTCTTTGTTGCGGTAGAAAAAGCCGTCACAGGTCGCGCATGCTGAGACCCCGTGCCCGTTGAAGATCTCTTCCGAGGGCAAACTAAGCCACCGGGCCTGAGCGCCCGTGGCGATGATGAGGGCGTCAGCGATGTATGTATCGCCAGAGTCGCCTACGGCTCGGAATGGACGCTTGGAGAGATCAACGGAGGTGATGGTGTCGTACACCAGAGTGGTGCCGACATTCTCCGCCTGCTGCCGCATCTGCTCCATCAGCCATGGCCCTTGGACGGGCTCTGCGAACCCGGGGTAGTTCTCGACATCCGTCGTGATGGTGAGCTGGCCGCCCGGCTGAATGCCGGTCACTAGAAGCGGCTTGCGGTTGGCACGGGCAGCATAGATGGCGGCGGTGTAGCCGGCCGGTCCGGCTCCGATGATCAAGACCTCGGTGGGATGTGTGTTCATTGGGTGAGCTCAACAATCATAAAAAGAGGTCAGATGAATGCACCCGTCGAGACGCACGGGGCCCTGCTGCAGCATGCGAGGCTCTACGCGGCAGTATCGATGTCGTAGCGGGAGATACCGAGGTCATCGAGCTCGCGGTCGGAGAAGTGGGACAGCTCACGGACAGACGCACGGTACCGCTGAAAGGCATGGATCCTGGAAAGAACAAAAGCGACAAGCATGGGAATTCTCCGTTTGAAGTCGAAGTAATAGCTTTTCCAATGGTGGCGATCCTGCCAGCGGACCGGGCTACAAAACAGGCCCAAGACTGAGTGAAAGAACTGCACCATCGCCGTTTGTTTGCCGGGGCGTATCCACCTCGTGCTCAACAAGGTACTCTCGCGCCGGGCATCAGGAGTTCGCGGCTTCGACTTTCGTCACGATATGTGAGCGAGCCTCAAGCGTCCGATGGACCGGGCACTTGTCGGCAATCTCCGCGATCTTCTCCGTCACCGTAGGACCTGGGTCAGTCTCGAAGGCGATCCGGCGCTCGAACTGATCGATCTTGCCGTTGCGTCCTTCTCCGCAGTTGACGCAGTCTTCAGCATGAACCTTAGCGTGCCGCACCTCGACCGTGAATGGCGGAAGCTGCCAGCCCTTACGCTCGGCATACAGCTGCAGCGTCATCGACGTGCAGGCGCCGAGCCCCGCCGCCACGAAATCGTACGGACTGGGACCGCTGTCCAGGCCGCCATAGCTCTCAGGCTCATCGGCCAGCAGCCGGTTCCGGCCGGCTTCGACGACCTGCTGAAACCGGCCTTCTCCCGACGCACGGACGAGGATGCCATTGTGATCGGCAGCCGGTTCTGCACTCGACGGCCGCGGCAGATACCGAGCAAACCAGGCGCTAACCACCTCGGCAACGAAGGTCGCATCCTCGTGGCGGGTCAGGAGATGGTTAGCTCCGTCGAGAGAGATGAAGCTCTTTGGATGCCGGGCGGCTGCAAAGATCCGCTTGGCATTCTCGACCCCGACGATCTCGTCGCCAGGAGCATGCAGAACGAGCAGCGGCCGGCCAAGATTGTGGATTTTGGTTTCAAGTTGCTGCCGACGCACGTCGTCGAGAAACTGCCGCTGTATGGTGAAGCGACGTCCAGCGAGTTCCACTTCGGCCTCACCCTGGCTTTCGATGACCGGGACATGCGTGCTGAAGGTGTGGATCACGTGCTCTGTATCCGCCGGGGCACCGATCGTCACCACCGCTCGTACCTCGGGCAAGTCCGCCGCCACCGCTAGGACGGCAGCGCCTCCAAGCGAATGGCCGATCAGGAGTTCGGCCGGACCAAAATGGCTAGCGAGGTACTCGGCGGCTCGCTGGAGGTCCTCCACATTGGAGGAGAAGTTGCTGTTCGCGAATTCACCGCCTGACGCCCCAAGGCCGGTGAAGTCAAACCGCAGAACCGCGATGCCTCGCAGGGCGAGTTCGGACGCGATCCGACGGGAGGCGAAGAGGTCCTTTGAGCAGGTGAAGCAATGGGCGAAGATCGCATAGGAGCGGATCGGGCCGAGCGGAAGTTCGAGCCGAGCAGCAAGCGGATCACCGCTTGAACCGGGAAAGGTTACCTTGAGGCTTTGCATTCCGGTCTCCCGTCAGCGCAAACACGGCGCCAGCGCAGTTCTGTGGACACTTTGGGCGCTGTTCTGATCCATGGCTCGTCTTGCTTACAGACACCCAGTGCAGATTGTTCGGATGGCCCGGGCACTGCGTTCCTGAGCCCGTCGTTCGATCTCGGTTTGAGGGCCAATTTTCGCGGTGCCTGGATTGGGAACCGTCGCGCCAGTCCGAGCGAAACTCCGCCCAGCCACTTCCACCATCCTCATTGGCTGGACCGATGGTGATGTTTGCTGGACATAAGACTGAGATTGTGCCTGAGCCGTTGTGATGGTGCCCGTCACCGCAGCGACAACAACGCTGACAGCGAGAATACTCCGGTTCAATCTAGCGAGTGTGTTGATTAACTTCATGATGAACTCTCCCGCTCTCGACAGCGAATGGCTGATCTCAGCAACACAACTCGAGCCCAGCCCCGATCCAAAAGATACAGATCTGTATCGTTAATCAGTGATGTAGACTGGTCTGTATCGTTTTGCAAGCCCCAGATTCAAAAAACGGTCTTGGCGGGAGAGTTCAGGCGGAGCTTGGTGGTTGTGCGCCCGTGGGCTCAGGCTCAAGCTTGGCTTCAAGCGCCGCCTGAACGTCAATCGCTCAGCAGGGCTGGCTTAACGCAGACGAATAGGCCGCTGCCCCTCCGAACCAAACTGCCCAGCCGCTATCTGGTGAGCGCCTGAGGCTCGATGCTCGGGCGGATGGTCGGCTTGTCTGGCTTTAAACCCCATGCGAATCGTGCCGTGTATTTGCGCACATACGGTTCAGAAAACACTGAGACAATTTCTGCTCAAATCTGTACCATTCCGTCCGAACTCAGCCCCAGGATGTAAGCCGGGAGACGCTGATGACAGTTCCATTGCGGCACGTACCAGTTCCCGGCACCTCGCCCGTGCAGGCGGGTGAAACCTGGTTCGTGCATTCCGAGCGGAGCCTCTTCATCATCGCGGTTGAGCCGGCGAACTCCGTCATCAAGGCCATCAATCTGGCGCATCAGGGTGCCACCGGCCTGGACCTCTGCACGGGGCAATCATGAGCCCGGACGACGCTGCGATCCTGCAGATTCACAACCATACCTTGCGGCTGAATCACCAATGGGACACCCTGATAGGCGAGCACGTGGTGCTGCCGCGCCCCAAGCCGCATGAGTTCACGCTGCATAGCAGCCGGCACTTCCTTGCCCTGGTGAACTTCCAGCGCAAGGACGGGGAAACCACCGCTGATGGGATTACGCGATCCACCTTGCGGGACGTTCGCGGCCGGCTGAGCTTCATTCCGGCCGGCTGCCGCATGCAGGGATGGACCCACCCCTCGACCAGGCCCATGGTCATTACGACCGCTTATCTCGATCCAGCCCTCTGCCCACCTCTGGATGGCGGGGAGCGCCAGCTCTACCCGATGCTGTATTTCGAGCATCCATTCTTGGCCCAACTGATGCTGCAGCTTGACCGGATCCTGGCGCACCCGGAGAATTACTCGCGCGTGTATGTCGAGTCATTTTCCATCGTTCTGCTCTTCGAGATCATGCATCTTCAGACGGTTGGCCCCCTGACGCCCCCTCGTGAAGCGAGCCGGGCGAAGGGCGGGCTCGCGGGTTGGCAGCGCAAGGCAGTGTGCGAGTACATTGAGGAGAACCTCCACCAGGATATTTCGCTCATCGAGCTGGCGGCAATCGCACGGCTCAGCCCGTACCATTTCTGCCGGGCCTTCAAGGAGACCGTCGGGCAGCCGCCGCACCACTACCAGATAAGCCGCCGCATCGAGCGGGCCAAGGCGCTGCTGGCCGAACCTACCCAGTCGGTCACTGATGCCGCAGCGGCGGTTGGCTACAGCAGCCCGAGCCGGTTCTCGGCCCTCTTCCGACAGATCACAGGCCTCTCGCCCCGGGAGTACAGGCGGACGATTATCTAGAGCATCGGACGAACAGGCGGATCCACGACATCCCACCCCTCTCCCCTGGGCAGAGGTGGAACCAAGCGGGTCGGACAAACCGTCAAATGCTCTAGTGGTTGGCTCAACGGTTTGAGAGACCCGTCAGGGTGCCTGGTGCAGAATGTCGGTGTAGAGCTCTGATGGATCGGGCTCCAGATCCTTCGTGGCGAACTCGGCCGCCTCGTTGACAATTTCGCGCACTTGGCTGTCGATGGCCTTGAGCTCGTCTTCCGACACCTTCCAGCGCTCAAGCAAGCGGCGGCGGGATTGCTCGATGGGGTCGCGCTCCTCGCGGATCTGGTCGACTTCCTCCCTCGTCCGGTACTTCGCCGGATCCGACATGGAGTGGCCACGATAGCGGTAGGATAGCATCTCGAGGATGTAGGGGCCCTTGCCGGTGCGGGCATGCTCGATGGCGCGCTGGCCGGCGGCGTAGACCGCACGGACATCCATGCCGTCCACCTGCTCGCCCGGGATCCCAAAGAACACGCCGCGTTTCGAGAAGTCCGTCTGCGCCGAGGCGCGGCTCATCTCCGTGCCCATGGCGTATCGGTTGTTCTCGATCACGTAGACCACCGGCAGCTTCCAGACTGCCGCCATGTTGAAGCTCTCCGAGACCTGGCCCTGGTTGGCCGCACCCTCGCCGAAGTAGGTCAGGCAGACATTGCCGTTCTCGCGATAGTGGTTGGCAAAAGCAATGCCGGTACCGAGCGACACCTGGGAGCCCACGATGCCGTGACCGCCGTAGAAATGCTTTTCCTTCGAGAACATGTGCATCGAGCCACCTTTTCCTTTTGACAGGCCGCCGCGGCGCCCCGTCAACTCGGCCATGACGCCCTTCGGATCCATGCCGCACGCCAGCATGTGACCGTGATCACGGTAGCCGGTGATCATCTGGTCGCCCTCTTTCGTCGCCATCCCCATGCCAACCACGATGGCTTCCTGGCCGATATAGAGGTGGCAGAAGCCGCGGATCAGGCCCATGCCGTACATTTGGCCAGTCTTTTCCTCGAAGCGCCGGATCAGCAGCATCTCGCGATACGCGTGCGCCTCCTGATCCTTAGTAAATTTCTGCTGATCCTTATTGGATTTTAGTGCCATGGTGCTCTCCCGACTCCTGGTGTCAGGCCAATGTGCTTCGCCCACGATTCACTCCGCTGCGAGAGGTGGCTGGTGCTCATGCTGGTACGCGACGATCCGCTCCAACAACAGCGGACGAAAGTGGCGGATCAGTCCCTGCACGGGCCAGGCGGCGGCGTCGCCAAACGCACAGATCGTATGGCCCTCCATCTGCCGCGTGACCTGCTCCATCAGGTTGATCTCATCCGGATCGGCACGGCCCTCGACCATCCGGTACACCACCCGCATCACCCAGCCGGAACCCTCCCTGCAAGGGGTGCACTGGCCGCAGCTTTCGCGCTTGAAGAACGCGCTCAGACGGGCGATGGCCGCAATCAGGTTCATCGATCGATCCATCACCACGATCGCGGCGGTGTCCAGTCCGCTTTTGGGCTCACTGAGGGTGTCGAAAACCATCAGCAAGGTATTACAGAGATGCTTTCGCACCAGCGGCATGGATCCACCTCCGGGGATCACGGCCAGAAGGTTGTTCCACCGTCCCCGCACGCCCGCCGCATAGGTGTCAATCAGCTCGCGCAACGGGATGCTCATGGCTTCCTCGACATTGCAGGGCCTGTTCACATGGCCTGAGATCGAATAGATCTTGGTGCCGGAGTTGTTCGGCCGGCCAAAGCCCGCAAACCAGGCCGCGCCACACAGCAAAATCGTCGGTACGACGGTAATGGTCTCGACGTTGTTTACAGTGGTCGGGCAGCCGTATAGGCCGATCGCCGCCGGGAACGGCGGCTTCATGCGGGGCATCGCCTTTTTGCCTTCGAGGCTCTCAAGGAGGACTGTCTCTTCCCGGGCGATATAGGCGCCAGCCCCACGGTGGAGATAAAGATCGAAGTCCCACCTGGAGTCACAGGCATCTCGGCCGATCAAGCCAGCACCGTAGGCGTCGTCAATCGCCTGCTGCGGATGAGCGGCTTCCTGGATAAACTCGCCGCGGATGTAGATATAACAGGCATGGGCGCCGATGGTGAACGACGCGAGCAGACAGCCTTCGATCAGTTTGTGCGGATTGTCGCGTAGGATTTTGCGGTCCTTGCAGGTTCCAGGCTCAGAGTCGTCGGCATTGACCACAAGGTAGCTGGGCAGCCGATCGGACGACTTCGGCGTGAACAACCATTTCAGGCCTGTCGCAAATCCCGCGCCCTCCCGCCCGCGGAGCCCCGATGCCCTGGTCTCATTGATAATCCAGTCCCGTCCCCGCGCCAGCAGCTCGGACGTTCCATCCCAGTCCCCGCGCATGCGGGCGCCGGCGAGCCGCCAATCGTGGAAGCCATAGGGGTTCGTGAAGATCCGGTCCCTGTCGCTGAGCATGACCAGGTCCCCTCGTGTTGTTCGAGGTCCCCATCGGCCCGTCCACCAGGGCAGCCGAGCAGGCGTTGCCATACCCTACTACAATCAGGGTCAAGGTTCAGGCCGGGCGCTCCAGATTGCCGCAATTTCCGATAACTCGGCGCAATTCTTGAACTGTCGTTGCTCCTCGCGGGCGGTACAATACTTCAGTATTGCGTCATGTTTTCTGCACCAAAGACGTAGGTGGGATGCGGACGCATCTCTTGCCGAGCATGACCTCTGCGTAATGGCGCAGACACCGGACGATCCCATCTGGTGGAGGCAGCGGAACCCATGACAATCCCTCAAGCCCCAAAGCAGGTTCATCGGAGCGGGCCCCTTCCATGGCAGCGGCGGGGCCGTGTTCGCGTATGCCGCGCCATGGCGGGGCTCCGGTACCAATGTGTGCTCACCGTGCTTGGATCATGGTTTGCGGCAGGAAGTCTGGCCTTTGCCCAGGGTGGTCCTGCTCCGCCGCCCGTGACGGTCGCCAAGCCTGTGGTGAAGGACATTGTCGAGCGGACCGACTTCATCGGGCGCTTCGAGGCGGTCGATCAGGTTGACATCCGCGCGCGGGTCTCAGGTTATCTCGACAAGGTTCATTTTCAGGACGGATCCCTCGTGAGGGCGGGGACCCTCCTCTTCACCATCGATCCACGCCCCTATCGCAATGCGCTCGAGCAGGCGCAGGCGGCCGTCACATCCGGCCAGGTCCGACTGGATTTTGCCCAGAGCGACCTGGCTCGGGCCGAGCAGTTGCGGATGACCGGCAACATCCCTGACCAGATCTTCGACCAGCGGCGACAGGCCTTCCTGACCGGGAAAGCGGAACTCGACCGAGCCCAGGCGGCCCTGCGGCAGGCGCAGCTCGATATTGAGTTTACAGAGATCAGGGCACCCCTGACCGGCCGGATCTCCCGCAAGCTCGTGTCCGAGGGCAACTTGGTCAACGCCAACGAGACACTCCTGACGAACATCGTTTCGCTCCACCCGATCCAGTTCTATTTCGACGTGGACGAGCGCTCCTTCCTGGCCTATGCACCCCAGCCCCAAGGGGGCGCGAGGACAGCCGCCAACGGATCGGCTAATGAGGCTCTGCTCACGCTGACGGATGAGCGCCTGGGGCAGCGCAAGGGACAGATCGATTTCGTCGACAACCGGCTGGATGAGGCCAGCGGCACGATCCGGGTGCGTGCGGTCTTCGACAACAAGGATATGCTGCTGACGCCCGGCTTGTTCGGCCGCGTGACGATCGGGGCTTCGGATCCTTATAAAGGCGTTCTCCTGCCCGATGAAGCCATCGGCAGCGATCAGGATCGGCGGGTGGTCTACGTGGTGGGCGAGAACAATGTCGTCAACCTTAAGCCCGTGCGCATCGGTCCTAGGATCGACGGCTACAGGGTTATTCGCAACGGGCTGACCGGCAACGAGACGGTGGTCGTGAACGGCCTCGTCCGGGTTCGGCCCGGGGCGCCGGTCACCCCCGAAATGACGACGCTTCCCCCGACGCGGGAGCGAAACGGCACCTGACCTCGCCATTGAGGACGCCTCCATGCGCATGGCCCATTTTTTCGTCGATCGTCCTATCTTCGCGACCGTCCTGTCAGCCCTTTTCTTGATCATTGGCGGCATTGCCTACACGGCCCTGCCGGTGGCTCAGTATCCGGACATCACGCCTCCCACCGTGGTGGTAAGAGCAAGTTACCCCGGGGCCGATGCCCAGACGGTCGCGGCCACCGTCGCCACCCCTCTGGAGCAGCAGATCAACGGCGTCGAGGACATGCTCTACATGTCCTCCTACTCCACCGGCGATGGCGCCATGGCGCTGACGATCACCTTCAAGCTCGGCACCGATCTCGACAAGGCGCAGGTGCTGGTTCAGAACAGGGTGGCGATTGCGACGCCGCGCCTGCCCGAGGAGGTGCGCCGCCTCGGGGTCACGACCCTCAAGAGCTCGCCCGACCTGATGATGGTCGTGCACATGCTCTCCCCGGACGACTCGTACGATCAGCTCTATGTCTCGAACTATGCCCGCAACTACGTCCGCGACATCCTGTTGCGGCTCGAAGGTGTAGGAGACCTCATCATCTGGGGCGAGCGGCAATATTCCATCCGCATCTGGCTTGATCCGGAGAAGCTTGCCTCCTACGGCATGTCGTCGAGCGAAGTCGTGCAGGCGATTCAGGAGCAGAACGTCCAGGTCTCCGGCGGAGCCCTGGGGCAGGAGCCGACACCGACGGACGCGGCCTTCCAGCTGACGGTGACGACGCAGGGCCGCTTCGAGGATCCGCGTGAGTTCCGGCAGATCATCGTCCAGGCGACGCCGCAGGGGCGCCTCGTGCGGCTGCAGGATGTGGCCCGCATCGAGTTAGCGGCCCAGGATTACGTGACGAACTCCTACCTCGACGGAAAGCCCGCGGTTGCGCTCGGGATCTTCAGCCGGCCCGGCACAAACGCCCTGGATGCAGCAGGTCAGATCATCGACAACATGGAGCGGCTCAAGGCCAAGTTCCCACCAGGCATCGAGTACCGGATTGTCTACAATCCCACAGAGTTCATCGCTGCGAGCGTGCACGAGGTCTATAAGACCCTGCTCGAGGCCACGGTGCTCGTGGTGATCGTCGTGTTCGTGTTCCTGCAGAGCTGGCGCTCAGCGATCATCCCCATCGTGGCGATCCCAATTTCGTTGGTCGGCACCTTCGCCTTCATGGCAGCCCTTGGCTTTTCCGTGAACACGCTGACCCTGTTCGGCATGGTGCTGGCCATCGGCATTGTGGTCGACGATGCCATTGTGGTGGTTGAGAACGTGGAGCGAAATATAGCCCTCGGGCTCTCTCCGCGCGATGCCGCCCATGTCACCATGGACGAGGTTGGCACGGCCCTTGTGGCCATCGCGCTGGTCTTGGCCGCAGTCTTCGTGCCGACAGCGTTCATTCCCGGCATCTCCGGCCAGTTCTACCGGCAGTTCGCGCTGACCATTGCCGTGTCGACCGTCATCTCGGCCTTCAACTCTCTCACCCTGTCGCCGGCTCTCGCCGCAATGCTGCTGAAGCCGCACAGCCACGAGCACTCCAGCAATCCGGTTTCCCGGTTCGGGCGAGCCCTCGCGGGCGGCTTCAACCGGGGCTTCGATGCCATGTCCAACAGCTATGCCAGAGCGGTTGGGGTGATCGCACGGCACAAGCTGATCGTGCTCTCAATCTATGTCGGCCTGCTCGCCGGGACCGCGTGGATTGTCAACCACGTGCCGCGTGGCTTCATCCCAACCCTGGACCAGGGCTATGCCATTGTCGTGGTGCAGCTGCCGGACGGCTCCTCCTTGTCCCGCACCGACGCAGTGGTGCAAAAGGCGTCCAAGATCATCCAGGAAGCGCCGGGTGTTCAGAGCGTGTCGGCCTTTGCCGGCTTCTCTGGTGCGACCTTTACCAACGCAACCAACGCTGCAGCGATCTTCGCTGTCTTCAAGCCGTTTAAGGAGCGGATCGAGACTGGGGATTTCGGCACCAAGATCGTTGAGGATCTCTTCGCCCGCATGCAGCCGATCCAGGAGGCGTTCATCATCGCCATCCCGCCCCCGCCCGTCCGCGGACTCGGCAGTTCGGGCGGCTTCAAGGTGCAGTTGCAGAACCAGACCGGCGATGACGTGCGCGGGATCCTCGCGGCCGCCTACCAGCTGATGGGACAGGCCCGGCAGAACCCGAACCTCTCTGGTGTGTTTACGACCTTCTCGGCCAACTCGCCTCAAGTGTACCTCGAGATCGACCGCCAGAAGGCGAGTATCTTGAACGTGCCGATCCCAAACATCTTCGAGGCGCTCCGGATCAACCTCGGCACCGCCTATGTCAACGACTTCAATGCCTTCGGCCGTGTCTATCAGGTGCGGGCGCAGGCCGATCAGCGATTCAGGGTGGACCAGGAGGACATCAACCGGCTGCGGGTTCGCTCCTCCACCGGCGCCCTCGTGCCCATGGGCACGCTGGTTGCGATGCGGGAAGTTTCAGGGCCCGATCTGATCCAGCGCTACAACATGTTCACTTCAGTGGCGCTGCAGGGTAACGCGGCTCCGGGCGTGTCCTCAGGGGATGCGCTCGATGCCATGGAGGAGCTCGTCCGGCAGAACCTCTCGCCCAGTATGGGCTTTGAGTGGACCGAGCTGGCTTTCCAGGAGCGGCAGACCGGCAACACAGCAGTGTTCATCTTTGCCTTGTCCGTGCTCTTTGTGTTCCTCGTGCTCGCGGCCCAGTATGAGAGTTGGTCCCTGCCGATCGCCATCATCCTGATCGTCCCCATGAGTGTGCTCTCCGCACTGATCGGCGTGATGATCCGGGGGCAGGACAACAACATCCTGACCCAGATCGGCCTTGTGGTTCTCGTCGGACTGGCGGCCAAGAACGCCATCCTGATCGTTGAATTCGCCAAGCAGGCGGAACAGGAGGGCAAGACACCCATGGCCGCGGTGGTGGAGGCCTGCCGCTTGAGGTTGCGCCCGATCCTGATGACGGCTTTCGCTTTCATCCTCGGCGTGGTGCCGCTGGTGATCGCCACTGGCCCCGGGGCCGAGATGCGGCAGGCCCTGGGCACGGCGGTGTTCGCCGGCATGCTGGGCGTGACCCTGTTCGGGCTGTTCCTGACGCCCGTCTTCTACGTAACAATGCGACTTGTGGCCCTGCGGCTGGACAGGAGGCGCCGCCCCAAACCTGCCCGGATCGCGGTTCCTGCGTCATCTCCAGCCGAATGACAGGCCAGAAATCCCGGGCCGCCCGCTCCATCTTGGGGATCGTCACCTGGGGCGACTTGAGCGAATGGAGAAGACCAATGGCAGAACCATCATCCCACCCAAGCCGGCGCAATCTCCTGGTTGCCGCGGGTGCATTGAGCCTGCTTCCGGCGGGCTTGGTCAAGGCAGCCGAAAGCGACGCCATTCGCCCCTTCACCGTCAACGTACCCGAAGCCGAGCTCGATGAGCTTCGGCGTCGTATCACCGCAACCCGCTGGCCCGACCGCGAGACGGTCAATGATCAGTCGCAGGGCATCCAGCTCGCCAAGATCAAGCCGCTCGTCGAGCATTGGGGCACCGGCTACGACTGGCGCCAGGCGGAAGCAAAGCTGAATGCCCTGCCGCAGTTCATGACTAGGATCGACGGCGTCGACATCCACCTCGTTCACGTCCGCTCGAAGCATCCCAACGCACTGCCGCTGATCATGACCCATGGCTGGCCGGGATCGGTGTTCGAGCTGCTCAAGACCGTCGGCCCGCTGACCGACCCACCATCCCACGGCGGACGGGCGGAGGACGCCTTCGACCTCGTTCTGCCCTCGATGCCGGGCTACGGCTTCTCCGGCAGGCCAACCGACACCGGCTGGGGCCCCGAGCGCATCGCGCGAGCCTGGGCGGAGCTGATGAAACGCCTCGGCTACAGCCGCTACGTCGCCCAGGGGGGCGACTGGGGCTCGCCCGTCTCCAGCGCCATGGCCCGCCAAGCGCCGGTTGGTCTGCTGGGCATTCATATCAACCTGCCGGCGACGATCCCGCCCGAGGTGGACCAAGCCCTGGCCGCCGGTGGGCCCGCGCCGGCAGGGTTGTCCGACAAGGAACGCGCGGCCTTCGATGGGCTCAGCGCCTACGCGAAGATGGGGAGCAGATCCTACGCGGTGATGATGGGCACCCGGCCGCAGACGATCGGCTTGGCCATCACCGACACCCCGGCAGGTCTTGCGGCGTGGATGCTCGGGCATCCGGGCTTTGCGACATGGACCTACAGCAGCAGTGACCCCGAAAAGACTCCGGACGAGGTGCTGGACGACATATCGCTGTATTGGCTGACGAACACCGCGGCCTCGGCCGCCCGTATCTACTGGGAGAACAAATCCAACATTCTGTCGGCGACGTCGGAGAAGACCGCCGAGATCTCGCTTCCAGTGGCAATCACGGTCTTTCCGGGAGAGGTCTATCGGGCCCCGGAAACATGGGCCCGGCGCGCCTACCGCAATCTTGCCTACTTCCATGAGGTCGACATGGGCGGTCACTTCGCCGCCTGGGAGCAGCCGGAACTCTTCAGCGCAGAGTTGCGAGAGGCCTTTAGACCTCTCCGCAAACCGCTCTAGAGACGTTCGTACTAGGTTTCGTTCAAGTGCCATTTCCGGCCCACAGCTCGCTTACGGCCGTCGAGGTGCTCAAGTCGAGATCGGCTTCACGATGGTCTCTGGTGTCCGATGCAAAGGGAGGTAAATCCGATGAGCCCACTGCCTTTCAGCATTGATCGCGATGCCAAGGCATCGCTCTCGTCCCAGATCTACACAGGTCTTCGCGACGCTATTCATCAGGGCACCCTCACCCAAGGTTCACGGTTGCCGTCCTGGCGCGACCTCGCAGTTCAGCTGGGGGTATCGCGGGGCACGGTCCGGGTCGTCTATGAGCGCCTGCTCGACGAGCAGCTTCTCATCTCGCGCGGCGCCAGTGGTACATGGGTCTCGGATGCGCCGATTGCCCCCCCGGCGGTGCCGGAGCGGTCGATCAGCCACCCCTTTCCCGACTTCTGGCCAGACTTCGGCAATCGCCCGGCGACGTTCCAAATGGGCGTGCCCGCGCAGGACGCCTTTCCATTCAAGCTCTGGGCCCGCATGATGCTGCGGAACGCCCGGGCGGCCGCCTTGCAGCCGGTCAGCTACCCGGATCCGCGGGGCGCTCCCGCGCTCCGGCAAGAGATCGCCTCGTACTTGGCGATTGCCCGCGGCCTGCAGTGCACCGCCGACCAAGTGTTGGTCACGGCGGGATTTTCTGTGGCCGTCGGAATCGCCGCGAGGGCGCTGAAGCTGGAGGGCACCCACGCCTGGCTTGAGGATCCAGGCTTTCCCCTGACGCGGCGGGCCCTAGAGATCGCCGGCTTGACTGTCGTTCCAGTGCCAGTCGATGGCGAGGGCCTCGACGTTCAGCACGGAATAGCGATCTCCGACCAAGCTGCGCTCGCGCTGGTGACGCCGGGCCAGCAGGCCCCGCTCGGAATGACCATGACGCTCGCCCGGCGCAAGGCGCTGCTCGCCTGGGCGACACGCCAAAACGCCTACGTCATTGAGGATGACTATATGGGCGAACTGCAGCTGGAGGGGCGGGCTGCGCCGGCGCTGGCTTCCATCGACCGCGCTGGCCGGGTGTTGCATGTCGGCACGTTCAGCAAAACCATTAGTCCGTCTCTGCGTCTGGCCTTCATGGTGGTGCCGTCTCATCTGGCGCTGACCTTCGCGGAGGTCGCCGCCTGCCTGGCTCCTGCCCCCAATGTGGCCGTCCAGCAGACAGTCGCCGAGTTCATTCGCGAGGGCCATTACCTGCGTCATCTCCGGAAGATGAAACGCCTTTACGCTGCCCGGCAACAGAAGCTGGCCGATACGCTCCGCGAACTGGTGCCCTCAGGCTATGCCGTGGAGGCCCATGGCGGCTTTGCCGTGCGGCTCATCCTTCCTGATGACTCTAATGATGTTGCCGTGGCGGAACGAGCCCTGCAATACGGCCTGGCGCCCGTGCCGCTGTCACCGTGGTACCTGATAGCGCCGGCGCCCCGGGGCTTGCTGCTGGGCGCCACGAACTATGCCGAGCGGACGCTGCGGAAGGACTGCATCAAGCTCCTGGAACTGGTTGAGGCAAGCGGAGGCGGCAGACGTGGGCAGGCGCATGCGGGAGGGCCAAGCTGAGCGCCAGTCCAAGCCGTGTTCGACCCCAGGCGGTTGCAAAGTGATCTATGCACAGGTTCAATGTGCACGCTATTCGATCACTTCGCATGTGAGCGTCGGGACAGGTAAGACCCGCACTTTTACTGTGCGATTGCGTTAGAGCATCAGACCTATAAGTCGGTTCGACGCTCCCACTGCTGTCTGGCGCATCATTGGGTGAGGACCGAAAGTCCGGATCAGCGAACAACGGATTCGCCTTTCCGCACGCTGTGCCGGCACCCGGCACGTTCTGGCCGATCTCATGCGCCCGGGGCGGAGGCTGCCGCCTGCGGCGGGACGCGAAAGCTGATCGCCAGGCGGTTGTAGGCGTTCATCAGCCCGATCGCGATCGTCAGGTCGGCGAGTTCCTTTTCGCTGAACGTGGCACGGGCCTCGGTATAAGCCGCCTCGGGCACATGGGTGTCGCTCACCCGGGTGACCACCTCGGCCCATTTCAGCGCTGCACTTTCTCGGTCGTCAAACAGAGGCCGGGCGTCGTCCCAGGCCGGCACGAGCACGAGCTTCTCGACCGGCATGCCGGCCTTGAGCAGCGCGCGGCAGTGCATGTCGATGCAGTAGGCGCAGCCGTTGATCTGCGACACCCGCAGGTAGACGAGCTCGATCAGGGTGGCCGGCAGACCGCTCTGGGCCACATAGCCGTAGACGACGCCGAGAGCCTTCGTGCCGCCCGGGGCGGCAGCCGCATAGTTCATGCGCTGGGTCATGGTCGCGCTCCTTGCCTCTGTTCCGGCTCACCCAGTAATGCGAGCCGGGGGTTCTCGTGGGTCTGCAAAGCGGCCGGGGCGTGCTCTCGGTCGACAGCACTGCACCCCAGTCGTCCTGCATTTTGGCCACATGCCGGCCTGGAAGCGGGCTAGCTCGACATGAGCGGCTCGCTCGGCGTTCTCTCGCAGATCCACTTCATGGACTTTCGGGCACGCTGAGCGAACGGCTTATCGAAGTCATGTGGCTGCGTGATCGGCAGCTGCAGACAGATGCTCTGAGCCGGCAGGACCTGACACCAGTCGTGGATCAGTTGCCGGTAGCTGCGCCCGACCGCTCTAATGTTGCGGTCGAGATCGTACAGGCCGAGCGGGTTGACGGTGCCGTTCTCCTCCCGCAGGGCGGTGTCCCAGTCGACCTGATCGGTGAGCGAGTACCAAGTAAAGCCGATCATCGGCACGCCGGAGTTGCGAACGCGCAAGACGTTGGACCATTCCTTCCAGAGCCACTTGACCGCCTCGTCGCCACGTGGGCCTTCTTTGACGTTTGTCTCCGTGTGCATGACCGGCAGCCGGTAGCGGTCGTGGTACTGTCGCGTGATCTCGGCATAGCCGAACACCTCATCGGAGGCACTGGAGTGGCCGTTGGCCGAGACGAGGTGTTCGTTGGTCACGTAGTAATCGTTGCCCATGATGCAGTGGCGCTTGAGGTTGGCCTGCATGAAGAACTCGTATTCATCCCGGCTCATGCCGTTATCCATCAGATAGACGAACATGTCCGAATCCACCCGGCGACTGTAGTTGAGATCGAGCGGGAGAAAGCGGCGCGCGTTGTAGAACTCAGCAAGTGGGATCGCATTAGGACAGTCAGGGTGGAAGTGCTCCGAGGACTCGCTCTGAATGAAGATGGCGTCGGCGCGGACGTCGAGGATCACCCCCATGGCGAGCACGTTGGCTTTCACGATATGCTTCAGGGCGGTGACGAAGGCTTGGTCGCTCTGCAGCTGCTCGTTCCACCAGCCATACGCCGCCGAGAACGCGGCGCAGACGAACATCTCGTTGACCGGCGTGTAGAGCTGAACCCAGGGAAAGCGTTCGGCAAAAGCCTGCGCATACCCGGCAAAAAGCTCGGGAAAGTCCGGGTTCTGGAAGTCCCCGATCCAGTCGGGTACCCCAAAGTGACACAGGTCGACGATCGGCACGATGTTGCGCCGGTAGAGTTCGCCAAAGGTGATGTCCGAGAAGTCCCAGTCGTAGCGTCCCGGCCCGAGCCATGTCGTGTGAATCGGCGGACCGTAGCGGAGATAGCGGATGCCGACCTCGTCGAGCAGGTCGAAGTCCGCCCGCCAGAGGGTGTAGTGGCCGCATTTCTCCATCTCGTCGATGCGGGTCCGGCCACCGTTGATGGTGGGATAGCTGTTCTCGATTCCGGTGGCGAACAGAAACGTCGAAGCCGTCATGTTCAATCTCCCGTATCCTGCTCGATTCCGGACATTGAGCCCTTGTGGAGTCTGATCTTCGTAGCTCGGTTCGTCAAAACCTGTCTGCCCCTGACCGTGCTAACCGACACCGCGGCGGCATTACGGAACCAAGAACCACCTATTGCGACAGGGTCTCGTTGCGGAGTCTGGCCAGAACGGCGTCCTTTGTCAGAAACGAGTGAAGTTGGGCCACCGCCTGCGCCCCCTCCCCGACCGCCGCTGCCACACGCTTCACCGAGCCGGAACGAACGTCCCCGACGGCAAATACGCCATTGAGGCTCGTCTCCAATGACCGCCGCCCGGGAACGACATCGGCGCCGGTCAGAACGAAGCCCTTCGGAACTAGCAGTACACGGGACGGGTCCAGCCACTGCGTGTTGGGCGAGGCGCCGATGAACAGGAACAGGTGATGGATCGATCGCCGAACCTCCTCCCCCGAGGCCAAGCGCCAGCGCACTGCCTCCAACTGGCCGGGCTGTCCCTCAAGGCCGGTGACCTCGGCCTGGGTGATGACTTCCACATTGGCGAGACCCTGGATCCGGTCGACGAGATAGCGTGACATGCTCGCCCCAAGATCCCGCCCCCGCACCAGCAGCCACACCTTCGCCACTCGGGCGGCAAGATAGACCACGGCCTGACCTGCCGAGTTGCCGGCACCTACAAGCGCCACCTCCTGGCCGGTGCACAGCTTCCCTTCTAGTGGCGAGGCCCAGTAGTGCACGCATGAGCCCTCAAACCGCTCCAAGTCCGTCACCTCGAGCCGCCGGTAGTGAGCGCCGGTGGCGATCACCACCGAGCGGGCACGGACCCGCTCCTGGTTGAGCAGGATCACTACGTACGGACCGACTCCCGACGGGTTGCCGGCCTCAAGGCCGACGGCCTCGTCCGGCATCGCCATCTCGGCCCCAAACTTCTGCGCCTGGGTATAGGCGCGGGCCATCAGGGCCATGCCGGTGATGCCGGTCGGGAAACCAAGATAGTTCTCGATCCGCATGGAGGCGCCCGCTTGGCCGCCGAAGGTCCGGCAGTCGAGCACCAGGACCGAGAGCCCCTCCGAGGCCGCATAGACGGCGGCGGCGAGACCGGCCGGGCCGGCGCCCACGACGGCCACGTCATAGACCCGGTCCGGATCGAGCGGCCCCACCAGGCCGAGGCAGCGGGCCAACTCGTCCTCAGTCGGGTTGCGAAGCAGCCGTCCGTTCGGGCAGAGGACGATCGGCAATTCGATGGCATCGCCCCCGAACCGCTCGATAAGCACCCGCGCCTCTGGATCGGTCTCCGGATCCAGGTTCAGGTGGGGGTGAGCATGGCGCGACAGGAACCCGGCCAGCCGCAGCACGTCGCCGTGGTGCCCCGGTCCGACGACCACCGGTCCGCCGGTGCCGAGATCGAGCAGCCCCATGCGACGCAGGATCAGCGCCCGCATGATCCGCTCGCCGAGTTCCGCCTCCGCGACCAGCACGGCCCGCAGCTTCTCGGGCGCGATGACCAGCGCCTCGACCGGCTCGACGGCATCGACATCGACCAGGGCGGGACGACCTGAGAGCTGGGCGATCTCGCCCAGGAACTCCCCCGGCACATGGATGGCGATCAGGCGGCGCTGTCCGGCCTCAGGCTGGCTGATCTCCAAGCGCCCGGTGAGCACCACCGTGAGGCCATGGCCGACCTCCCCGATCCGCCACAGGGTCTGGCCCGCCTCGTAGCGGCGGACCTCGCCAAACCGGCGCAGGCGCTCGATCTCGGCGGCGTTCAGAACCGGAAAAACCTGATCCCGGCGAGTTTCGTTGATCAATGGGCCTCTGACTGTCATGAGGGGCCTCGCTCCCTCTTGAGCCAAGCTTCAGGTCATCTGCCGCCAGTAGTCGCGGGGCGAGTAGCCGACGACCCACCGGAACCGGACCGAGAACCGACCTGCGTTGTTATAGCCGAGAAGTGCTGGACAAAGCTCCTTGTTCCGAGGAGCGGAGCAGTCTGAAGTTCCAGTCTCCCAAGCCGAGCGGCAAAATTCCGCAATTGGAGGCGGGTTGTGGCAATCGCCGTGCTACCGCCACACCCGCAACTGGCGGTAATTTTCTTCGTAACGGGACTCCGTGGAGTGAGGAGCAACAGCGCTGCCGACGTGGATGCGCTCATCGTTTGTGGCATCGCTCTGGTGTCACCACAGGCAAACCAAATGTTTTGTACCCTGATGTATCGGGCGGGCTGAAGCTGACTTTGTCTTACGTTTCTCAACGCTCTTGAAACATGCGGGACACCTGGACCGGTCATCTTATGACTCCGCTGAAGGTTTCGCCCCGACAGCCAGGTTCGACCGGGCTGACACGGCTGACTTTCCATTTTTGGAGAATGAACATGCCGGCAACATCACTGCCCTCCACCCGACGTAGCTTTCTGGCCAGCTCAGCGGCCGTGTTTCTTGCCACCTCACTGGCAGGAGGTGCGGTCAGCCTGCTACCTACGCCGCTGACCGCAGCAACTGCAAAGGCCAGCACGGTAGCCGAGGAGACGGCCATCCGACCGTTTACCTTCCAAGCCCCGCAAGCCGCGCTCGATGAGCTCCGCCGGCGCATTGCCGCCACGCGCTGGCCTGAAAAGGAAACCGTCGCGGATTCGTCGCAGGGCGTGCCACTCGCCACGATGGAGGAACTCGCACGCTATTGGGCAACTGATTACGACTGGCGCAAGGCGGAAGCGAAACTCAATGCCTTCCCGCAGTTCGTGACCAAGATCGACGGGCTGGACATTCACTTCATCCATGTCCGGTCGAAGCATCCCAGTGCCCTTCCGCTGGTCATCACGCATGGCTGGCCGGGCTCGATCCTCGAGCAGATCAAGCTCATCGGCCCGCTCACCGATCCGACCGCACACGGTGGGAAGGCCGAAGACGCGTTCGACGTCGTCATCCCGTCGATGCCCGGTTACGGGTTCTCCGGCAAGCCGACGAGCCCCGGCTGGGGCCCTGAGCGCATGGCGCAGGCCTGGGCGGAGCTGATGCAGCGCCTCGGCTACACCCGCTACGTCGCCCAGGGCGGCGACTGGGGCGCGTTTGTCGTCGACCAGATGGGCTTGCAGGCACCTCAGGGATTGCTCGCCATCCACACCAACATGCCAGCCACGGTTCCGGCCGATGTCGACAAGGCTCTCCTGGCCGGAGCCCCGGCGCCATCAGGTCTCTCCGCGGACGAACAGCGCGCCTATGAGCAGCTGGTGAGAACGTTCAAGCAGGTCGACTATGCCCGATTGATGGCATCGCGGCCGCAAACCTTGTACGGCATTGCCGATTCCCCTGTTGGCCTTGCCGCCTGGCTTCTCGACCACAACGACGCGGATGGCCAGCCGGCGGCGGCGGTCGCCACGGCTCTCAACCGGACCACAAGCACTACCGGCGAACTGACACGGGATGAGATCCTCGATAACATCACGCTGTATTGGCTGACGAACACGGGGGTCTCTGCGTCGCGTCTCTACTGGGAATACAAGGGCGGCTTCTTCAACGCCAAGGGAGTCACGATACCGGTGGCAGTGACCGTCTTTCCCGGAGAGCAATATGAGGCTCCGCGGAGCTGGACCGAGCGCGCCTACCCCAAGCTCATCCACTACAACCGGGCTGAAAAGGGCGGCCACTTCGCGGCCTGGGAGCAGCCCACAATCTTCACTCAGGAGCTACGGGCGGCCTTCAGATCGCTCCGGTAAGCCAAGGGGCGCGGACGGGTTACGTCCCGGCTCCCCGCCGTCCGCGTCCTTACTCCTCGAAGTTCACAGGCCTGCCGGCAGCGTTCTTGTTTCCCTTCTCAGATATGGAGAATGATCATGTCCGGACTCGACTCGACGATCGGCAGTCGTCATCGCCAAGCGGTCTCCGCATTGGCCGGAGCGATTGCAATCGTCCTTTCGACGGCTGCCGTCCGTGCTGAAACGACGTCCCTAGCGCCAAGTGGGGTCGAGAGTGTGGCTCAGGCATCCGTGAGTTCGAACCCTGGCGACACGTCGATTCGGCCGTTCCAGGTCCATGTGGCCGACGAGGTTCTCGCAGATCTCCGTCGGCGGATTGCCACGACAAAGTGGCCCCGACGGGAAACGGTCACGGATGCATCACAGGGCGTGCAGCTCGCCACGATGCAGGACCTCGCACGCTACTGGCAGACTGACTATAACTGGCGCAAGGTGGAAGCGAAACTCAATGCCTTGCCTCAATTCACGACTAACATCGACGGCGTCGATATTCATTTCATCCACGTTCGATCGAAACATCCGCGCGCGTTGCCAGTGATCATCACGCATGGGTGGCCTGGCTCAATCATCGAACAGCTGAAGATCATCGGTCCGCTCACGGATCCGACCGCCTACGGAGGCCAGGCGGAGGACGCTTTCGATGTCGTGATCCCATCGCTGCCGGGCTACGGGTTCTCGGGCCAGCCGGCCACCACCGGCTGGGACCCGCAGCACATCGCCCGCGCCTGGGTCGAGATCATGAAGCGCCTCGGATACACGCGATTTGTGGCCCAAGGCGGCGATTGGGGCGATGCCATCTCGGAGCAGATGGCTTTGCAAGCCCCGCCGGAATTGCTCGGCATTCACACCAACATGCCAGCCACAGTCCCGGATGACATAGCCAAGGCTCTCGAGTCCGGCGAGCCGGCGCCGGCGGGGCTCCCGGCGGATGAGAAGAAGGCCTACGACCAGCTCGACTATTTCTATAAGCATGGCCTGGCCTACGCACAGGAGATGAGCAATCGTCCTCAGACGCTGTACGGGATCGAAGACTCCCCCATTGGTCTCGCCGCCTGGATGCTCGATCACGACATCCGCAGTTACGAGCTCATCGCCCGGGCCTTTGAAGGTCGACCTGAGGGGCTGACACGAGAGGATATTCTCGACAACATCACGCTGTATTGGCTGACGAACACGGCGGTCTCTTCGGCGCGTCTGTACTGGGAGAATAAACTCGCCTTTTTCGCCCCGAAGGGCATCACCATCCCAGTGGCTGTGAGCGTCTTTCCCGACGAGATCTACGCCGCCCCGCGGAGTTGGGCCGAGAAGGCGTTTCCCAGGTTGATCCATTACAACAAGCTCGATAAGGGCGGCCACTTCGCCGCCTGGGAGCAGCCGGATCTCTTCGCTCGGGAACTCTGGGCTGCGTTCAAACCGCTGCGTTAGACCGAGGTGGCACGAGCCTGCCCCACACCTGTCAGTAACCCAAACCGTAGGAGGGTGACATGAACGATACTCAGGTCCTCAGCGAAACAGCGACCAAGACCGCGAGAGCGCAGCCGGTCGACATGAAGCTTGAGGTCGTCGTCATTCCGGTTGCGGACGTCGATCGCGCCAAGAGTTTTTACGATGGCTTGGGATGGCGGCTCGACGCCGACTTCGCCGCCGGTGACGACTGGCGCGTGATCCAGTTCACGCCGCCGGGTTCCGGGTGCTCGGTCATCTTCGGTAAGAACGTGACCGCGGCGGCTCCTGGCTCCGCTCAGGGGTTGTACCTCATTGTCTCCGACATCGAGGCCGCCCGGGCTGAGTTGCTTCGGCGCGGCGCCAAGGTCAGTGAGGTCTTCCACGCCGGCGAGGAGCATACTGGCACCGATGATCCGTACCTGTTCGGGCGGGTCCGGGTGAGCGGTCGGGATCCCGAAAACCGCACCTACCGCACGTATGCCTCGTTCAGCGATCCGGACGGCAACGGCTGGCTGTTGCAGGAAGTCGTCGAGCGCCTGCCCGGACGGGTGGACACGAACGGTGCGACCTTCACCTCGCCGGCAGACCTCGCAGCCGCACTCCGCCGTGCAGCGGCGGCGCACGGCGAGCACGAGAAGCGAACCGGCGTGCATGATGAGGGCTGGCCGGACTGGTACGCCGGGTACATGGTAGCAGAGCAGACCGGGCAGCCGCTGCCGACGTGAGCAGCAGGCCCAGCGGTCTACGCTTTCGTTCGGGAAAAGGGCCAGCCGGGGAACACCATGGTTACCCCCGGCCAGCATTGAGCATGGAGCCCGTATCATGACCCAGGTCTTTGACGCCATCGTCATCGGAGCCGGACAGGCCGGACCATCCCTGGCTGGACGGCTGACCGCCGCCGGCATGCGGGTTGCACTCATCGAGCGCCACCTGTTCGGCGGCACCTGCGTCAACACCGGCTGCATGCCGACCAAGACACTCGTCGCCAGCGCCTACGCGGCCCATCTTGCCCGGCGAGGCGCCGAGTACGGGATCGCAAGCGAGGGGCCCGTCAGGATCGACATGAAACGGGTCAAAGCCCGGGCCGAGACCGTCTCGACGACTGCCCGCACGAATGTCGAAAAGTGGCTGCGTGGCATGGAGGGCCTGACCGTCATTGAGGGGCACGCCCGGTTCAAAGGTCCGGACGTCGTCCAAGTGGGTGCGAGCCTGCTGACATCGACCCGCATCTTCATCAACGTAGGCGGTCGCGCGAACGTACCCGACATGCCGGGGGTCGGCACGGTCGACTATCTCACCAACACCTCAATCCTCAAGCTCGAGACGGTCCCACGGCACTTGGTCGTGATCGGCGGCAGCTATATCGGGCTCGAGTTTGCCCAGATGTACCGCCGATTTGGCGCCGAGGTCACGATTGTCGAGATGGCGCCGCGGCTGATTGCCCGCGAGGACGAGGACGTGTCCGAGGCGGTGCGCGAGATCCTGACCGATGAGGGGATCGCAGTCCGCACTAACGCCATGTGCATTGGGTTCCAGCCGCATGCGGACGGTGTGGCGGTCGACGTCGATTGCACATCCGGAGCCCCCGTGGTGGTTGGATCGGATGTGCTGCTGGCGGTCGGCCGTCGGCCCAACACCGACGATCTCGGCCTCGACAATGCTGGAATCGCGGTCAATGCCCGGGGCTACATCGAGGTGGATGACAGCCTCGCCACTACTGCCCCCGGCATTTGGGCCCTAGGCGACTGCAACGGCCGCGGGGCCTTCACCCACACCGCCTACAACGACTACGAGATCGTCGCGGCCAATCTGCTCGACGGGGCCTCGCGGCGGGTGAGCGACCGGCTCCTGGGCTATGCGCTCTACATCGATCCGCCTCTGGGTCGCGTCGGCATGACCGAGGCCGAGGCGCTGAAGTCAGCCCGGAAGGTCCTGGTGTCCAAGCGGCCGATGACCCGGGTCGGGAGGGCGATCGAACGCGGGGAAACCAAGGGCTTCATCAAGATCGTCGCCGATGCGGACACCAAGCAGATCCTCGGGGCTGCCGTTCTCGGTGTGACCGGCGACGAGGTTATCCACGGCATCCTCGACATGATGAATGCCGGAGCCGCCTATCCAACGCTGCAGTGGGCGGTGCCGGTCCATCCCACCGTCTCGGAGCTGATCCCGACCGTGCTCGGAGATCTAAAACCCGTCAACTAAGGAAGGCCTCCAATGGCCAAGATCCTGGCCCTCTATTACTCGTCTTACGCTTCCTGCCCATAACACAGTTACGCGCCAGTGGCTTGGATAATGGTTCTCTTCGGCTCCAGATCTCGTCCAGGATCATGTCCGTTTCAGGAGCATTCGGCTAGGCAGCCACGGAATGGGAGCGAAGCGGCAATCTGCTGCGTCCTCCCGCCACCCTGGGTGCAGTCCGCCATAGACTTCTTCGGCCCCAATCGGCACCATACCGTCGGCGGGAGGGAGCTATGGACGAGCCTGACCGTAGATTGCTGGTCATTGTTTGTGCCGATGTGGCAGGCTACACACGGCTGATGAGCGAGAATGAAGAAGGCACTTTCGCTCAACTCCAAAGCCTGATGGGTGAGATTGTCGTCCCGGCTGCGCTGCGGCACCGGGGCCGTATCGTTAAAACGATGGGTGACGGATTTCTCGCGGAGTTCCGAAGCGCCGTCAAGGCCATCGTTTTCGCAACTGAGATTCAGCGGAGATGTGCAGAGGCCGACAGCATTCTTCGCTTTCGCATCGGCATCCACCTCGGAGATGTCATTACCAAGGACGGGGACTTGTTTGGCGATGGCGTCAACATCGCCGCCCGGCTGCAGGCGATCGCCGAACCCGGCGGCATTCTGGTCTCACGCCCGGTCCGTGACCATGCACGGGATCACTTCCCCTTTGAGGATGCGGGAGAACAGAGGCTCAAGAACATCCCACGTCCTGTCCGCACATTTCGGGTCGCGGGAGAACGGACGGCGCTTGTAAGACCACGTGAGGCGAGGATCCCGCGGCGGTGGGCGCCTTCCTTCCTCATGATCCTGGTGATGGCACTGAGCATAGCACTCTTTGCAGCGCTCTATTACGCCCGCGATCCACCGCCGGTGGGCTTCCAGCAGGGCAAGCCGAGCATTGCTGTGCTCCCTTTCATCAATCGCTCCGGAGATTCGTCCCAGGAGTACTTCAGCGATGGTCTTGCTGAGAACGTCCTGACTGCCCTGTCCCGACATCCCGATCTATTCGTCATTTCCCGCAACTCAACCTTCGCCTATAAAGGGAAGGCTATCACTCTCGCTGAGGTCGCACGCGTCCTGGGCGTGCGCTATGTCCTTGAAGGCAGCGTGCAGAAGTCCGGAGATCAGCTCCGGGTCACTGCCCACTTGGCGGACACGCAAAGCGGCGCTCAGGTTTGGGCTGAGCGGTACGACCGCTCGCTTCAGGACCTCTTCGCCGTGCAGGATGAGATTGCTGACAAAATCGCCTCCCGGTTGGGAGCCACCCTCAAGAGTGTTGAGGTCGCAGCCAGCTCACAGAAACCGCAGCCTGATCTCACGGCCTATGACTCCTATTTGCGCGGGCGAATGTTGCGACAAACGAACAGCAAGGAGCAAATGCTCGAGGCCCGGGCTTTGTTCGAGAAGGCTGTTGAACTCGACCCGATGTTCGCCCCAGCGTTGGCCGAGTTGGCCTCTGCCGCCTCTCGCGAGGTGGCTATGGGCGGGGACCCGGCCAACCGCGAGGCTGCGCTGACAAGAGGTCTGGCATATGCGGAAAAGGCCCTTTCTGCCGACCCGACCCTGCCCATGGCCCACATGGTCATGGGTGATCTTCTCATGCGCAGGCGAGAACATGATGAGGCGGTTCGGCGGCTTAAACGGGCTATTGATCTGAATCCCAACGCGGCCGAGTACTATGCTGGGCTCGCCAACATCCTGACTGCCACCGGGCGGTTCGACGAGGCCATCGTTCTTATGCAGAGAGCCTTCCTTTTGGATCCACTGCATCCAGCGACCTATGATATGTTTCTCGGACGCGCCCTCCTTCTGAGCCGCCGGTTTGAGGAGGCTCTCCCCCATCTCCGCGACTGCTCGCGCCAGTCGCCTGACTACTGGCCGTGTCACTTGTTTCTGGCCATCACATACGGGTACCTCGACCAGCAAACGGCGGCAGTCTCCGCCCTTGGAGACTTGCGTCGCACCTCAGAGATCCGTTCCGTCAAAGACTACCTGCGCACAGGGGACTATTTGCCTGAGCCGGCGCTGGGCGTCGTGCGGGATGGGCTTGCGAGGGCAGGACTGCCGCCGGAATAAAAGAAGCTAGTTCAACCGTTTGGACACGCTGACTTCTGGTGCCTGCACATCGCAAGGTCAGTGCAAGTCAAACTCTGCCATGCCTGCTCTCACGCTCAAGGGTCAGCCAATGCACCTGTTGCTTGTGAAGGAAGGCGACTGGGCCGGCATCCTCACCATGGTTTCGGCCTGTCGGCGCGGCAGATCGTTCTCACGGACAGCAACACGCGTGCGGCTGTGGGCCAGGGCTGATGAGGCCGTCACCTTCAATGTGGCGGAGGACTGACCTTATACGGACCCGGGCAAGTCCCGTCATGGTGCGTATCGGCCGATGGTACAGTCCTTCTGCTCGGTCTTAGGCCTGTTCTGGAACCCATACCGACGGCACAGTGCCCCTGCTTTCATAGGGCCGACAGGATGACCTGCCCGGCTCTGGTAAACCAGGAGGGGCATCATGCCCTGGACAACGAAACGTCGGTGCTCGTGTTATCATGCTGAAGATCGGCACGCGTGTGATCCTGCCGAGGAATCTCCTTTCATGCCGCGGGCAAGCTTTGTCTGGCTTGCGCGAGCCGTCGCGATCACCCTCTTTCTGCTTCTCGTGCTTGTCGGTGGCCCACACGCCAATGCGGCCGAGAGCCATCAGCCCCGTGAGGCCTGGATTCCGGTCACGGAGGGCGGTGCTCAGCCGACCACGGCCTGGAGCGAATTCTGCGAGCGGTTTCCCGCCGAATGCGCGATCAACCCGGCCGAGCCTGCCACGATCCAGCTCGACAAGCGCGTGTGGAAGGCGATCGTGGCGACCAACAAGCACGTCAATGCCACCGTGTCGCCGCGTGAGGACATCGATCACTGGGGCGTGATCGACCGCTGGGACTACCCGAACGACGGCTATGGCGATTGTGAAGACTACCAGATCCTCAAGCGCCGCCTGCTGGTCGAGGCCGGCCTGCCGCGACGGGCCCTGCGCATGGTCGTGGTGCTGGATGAGCTGGGGCAGGGCCACGCCGTTATGGCGGTCCGGACCAACCGGGGCGACTTCATCCTCGACAACAAGCGAGACGCGGTCCTGCCGTGGCACCAAACCGGGTACGTCTACATCAAGAGCGAAGGCGACAAGAGCCTCGCCTGGGTCACGCTCGGCAACCAGGTCGTCATCACGTCAGCAGTCAGCCGGTAATCAACGACCATAGGCAACAGACGATCCACTGAACTCTGAAACCGTAGCTTTCCATCCCTTCGATCCCGTCGGACCGAGCATGGAGCTATCCCTGACTTTGCGAGCAATGGAGGCTCACGTGTCACGATCAACCAAAGGAATCCACGAGCGCATCCTCATCGTGGACACCAATGCGGCCCTCCGGGAGAGCCTCGCACAGCGCTTGCGAGTGAACGGATTTGAAGTGGTGGCGGCTGTCAATGGTGAGCAGGCGTTCTACCTTCTTCGCGATTGGCGGCACCCCATTGATTGGCTTTACACCCGGGCCACCCTGCCCGGCCTGATTGATGGATGGATTTTGGCTGACGAGTACCATGACAGCCATCCCGATCGAGCTGCAGTGATTGCCACCTCCCACGAGCGTCTCTCCGGCCAGGGCCATCTTGTCCTGAAGGAGCCGTCCCTGGCCAATGCATTGGAGGCCATTCGGGACGTCGCCGTGGCGCAGAAACCTGCAGTTCCCGCGGACGCCAATCCGCTGAGCCTCGCTGCCTGAACCGAGCCACTTGACCGCACCAGCGGGCAAGCAGCGCCTTTGATTTGGAGAGAATAACAATGTTCACCCCGGTAACCGTACAGTTCACCCATGCCGTCGCAGAGCACGCATGCATCGACTCGCCACTTGTGTCGGATCTCTGCGCTGATGATGTCAAGCAGCGCATTATGCGGGCCTATGTCCACCTCGTGTTCCGGGCCGAGGACACCGCTACCGCGCGCTCCTTTGTCATGATGCGGATCGGGCGGCTTGAAGTCCACCTGATCGAACTGCGTCGGGCAGACATCACTCCTGACGTGCCGCCATTCTGGATCGAGGTCGTCGACTGGCTGCACCAGACGTCCATCGACAGCATCGGAAGCTACGAGTTCAGCCAGAGCGAGCTCGCTGCTGCTGTCGAGATGATCGTGGGCGCAGCGCAAGAGACCAAAACGCGGAACATCTCATCTCAAAACGGACAGGCAACCTGAACAGCACGGCTGCGCCGCCACGCGAGTGAGGACAATCCTATGGACCACAATAATGACCAAGGTTCCCTCTGGGCGTCGGTTACTGCCGTGCTCACGCTGATGCTCGTGATTGGTGGACTCTATCTGCCACTGTTTCTCTAGGCCAACTGATTGTCTCGACAAGGCGCGGCTCACACAAAAGGAAGCCAGCATTCCGATGAGAGGGCCAAGTTGAGGGAAGAAACAGGCTACAGACCCTAGCGGAGGTGGCCACCTGCAGGGAAGGGACTTAGTGGGGTCTTCAACTACGTCCTGCAGGAAAATGTTGAGAGGACGGAGATTACCGCAATCCGGGGCGCAACGGCGCAATCCTTGGCTAGCTCTCGTCCAGGCTGGACTGACTGAATGGTGTATGACTCACAGATACGCCCTGCTGATCGAATAGATTGAGGGCAGCACAGGAGGCAGGACATGGCCAACTCCGATGCCTTGAAACAGCTCTTTCCTCAGGACAGCGAGATCCGGGCTGAGCACCGCCCTCCTCCGCCCATTCACCAGCGGACCTGCCTCGTGAATGGCGAGCTCAAGGCTTGGGAGGGCCCCATCGACCCCGTGCGGTCGCCGGTCTGCGTCCGCAAGTCGAACGGCAAACTCGAGCAGATCGAACTCGGAAGCGTACCCTCCGGCGGCGAGCAGGAGGCTATCGAGGCCCTCAACGCTGCCGTGGCCGCCTATGACGACGGCCGCGGTCTGTGGCCCACCATGACGGTGGCCGAGCGGATTGCCTGCCTGCAGGACTTCACCAACCAGATGATCAGCCGGCGGCAGGAGGTCGTCGAACTGATCGTGTGGGAGATCGGCAAACCCAGAGCGGACTCCGCGAAGGAGTTCGACCGGACGGTCGACTACATCCGGGCAACCGTCACCGCCCTGAAGGAGCTCGACAACAGCAACTCCCGGTTCACGATCGTCGAAGGCACCATCGGCCAGATCCGGCGCACCCCGCTCGGGGTGGTGCTGTGCATGGGACCATACAACTATCCCCTCAACGAGACCTTTGCGACCCTGATCCCGGCCCTCCTCATGGGCAATACCGTGGTTTTCAAGCCGCCCCGGTTTGGCGCACTTTTGTTCTACCCGCTGATGGAGGCTTTCCAGAGCGCCTTCCCCAAAGGCGTGGTCAACATGGTGTACGGACGCGGCTCGGTGGTTGTGCCCCGTCTGCTCGACACAGGCCAAGTCAACGTTCTGGCCCTGATCGGCTCGAGCAAGGTCGCAGATCATCTCAAGAAGCTGCACCCGAAGGTGAACCGCCTGCGGGCTATTCTCGGCCTCGACGCCAAGAATGCCGCCATCGTCCTGCCGGATGCCGACATCGAGCTCGCGGTCAAGGAGTGCCTGATCGGAACCCTGACCTTCAACGGCCAACGCTGCACGGCGCTGAAGATGCTGATCGTCCACCGATCGATCGTCGAGCCGTTCCTGCGCCGGTTCAGCGAGGAGGTGAGCAAACTCAAGGTTGGCATGCCGTGGGAGAAGGGCGTCAACATCACGCCCCTGCCTGAGGCTGGCAAGACCAGCCACATGACAGCTCTGGTGGAGGACGCCAAGGCCAAAGGGGCTCGGGTTGTAAACGAGGATGGTGGTAGTGTCGCCGGCACCATATTCTATCCGGCGGTGGTTTATCCTGTCGAGGAGGGCATGAAGCTCTATCGCGAAGAGCAGTTTGGGCCTGTCGTGCCGGTGATGCCGTTCGAAGATCTTGAGATGGCGCTCGAGTACGTCACCACGTCCGAGCATGGCCAGCAGGTGAGCATCTTCAGCTCTAACCCGGATCAGATCGGCCGGCTGGTCGATCCGCTCGTCAATCAGGTGTGCCGGGTCAACATCGACTGCCAGTGCCAGCGCGGCCCAGACGTCTTCCCCTTCACCGGGCGCAAGGACTCCGCCGAGGGCACGCTGTCGGTGACGGATGCGTTACGCTCGTTCTCGATCCGCTCGATGATCGCCACGAAGGAAACACAGCCCAACAAGGATCTGCTCGAAGCAATCGTTGCTACGCAGGCCTCCAACTTCATCAACACCCGGTTCATCTTCTGACACACGGTTGACAGCTATGGGCTCTTCGATCTCGATGATACGGAACTGGTTGCCGCCTCCAAGTTCGTCCCCGGGGCTGCACGTGAGGCCACAAGCATGATTGCTTCGGACTTGCATTAAGCCGCCGCTACAGAGCGCTGCAGACTTCGGCAGAAGGGGCAGAAAAGCTACATCTCACCGTGGTAGCTGATGACCCGAAAGCCAAGGACACGACTGGGCGCGGTCAGTGCAACTCGGCAAGGATGACAGGCTCTCAATCTCCCTTGGCGCCTGCAAGACCAGGTCTCTGATGAGGGCGACCAAGATCAGGACACCTGAGCTCGCTGTCTGGGGCCTTCTCTCCGGGCGGACGATGGCTCGCCGATCTGCCCTTCCGCGGCGAGCAGTTGGGCCGCCATGCGCTTGGCCTGCCGGGCGGGCTCGGCGGTGCGGGTCATCTGGGCCACCGCGGTCGCCCCCTCGTGCAGCATGTTGATCTCGGCCGCCATCCGCTTCGGCTCGGCAAACCGCGCCGCGTGGGCAAGCTCCTCAAAATACGCCAGCGTCAGGCGCTTGTGCAGCGCCGCCGCGCGGAACACAGGGTTGGCAGTGTCCTTATGCTCCCCGGCCGCACTGACGAACGGGCAGCCGCGGAACTGCTCATCCCGGAGCCAGGCCTCAAGGTAGTCGAACGTCGCCAGCAGGCGCCCGACCGGATCGCTCGCACGCTGCTCGACAAAGGCCCGCATGGCGTCACGGGCCTGCTCGTCCTGCCGCTCGAGAGCCGCCAAGATCAGGTCCTCCTTCGTCTCGAAGTGCCGGTACAGGGTCGTCTTGGCGACCTTGGCCTCAGCGATGATCAGATCGACGCCTGTCGCGGTATAGCCGTGCTGGTTGAACAGCCGCAGCGCGGTCTCAAGCAGGTGATCCCGGATTTCGGAACGGCGCATATCCGCCTCATCGTAATGAACAAATCTGTATCGTTATGTAGCGGCGATCTCAGACAAAAACAAGCTCGGACCGTGACATTCGCAGCAAACGTGCAAGACCTGGCCTCCAAAAATGCAACCACAGCTGGCTTGCTAAATGATACAGACCTGTTTACTTAAGACGTTATCGATACAGATCGGTATCGTTCGTCCTTCGGTAAGCCGTCGGATCGCTCAACGCGCACCACCCAGGAGAAGACCATGTCTCATATATCTGTCCATATCGCTCCAGCGTATCCGAGCCTCGCGGGCCGCGGCGCTACCCCTCTCGATCTGGTCGACCGCTACGGTCGAAGCGTCACCACGGCAGGCCTCTATGCCTCGCTGGTCGTGGTGTATGCTTGGTTTGGCGGCATGAAGTTCACCGCCTATGAGGCGCAGGGCCTGACCGGCCTCGTCGGCAACAGTCCGTTTCTGAGCTGGGCTTATTCCCTCCTCAGCGTGCGGGGCTTTTCCAGCTTCCTCGGTGTGATCGAGCTTAGCATCGGCGCCTTGATCGCAGCCCGGCTCGTCAGCCCGGTGTACTCGCTCGCCGGCGGACTGCTCTCGGCCGGTCTTTTCGTGACCACGCTCAGCTTCATGGTGACGACGCCGGGCGTGTTCGTGGCGGATATGGGCTTTCCGGCAATCTCGGTCGCCCCCGGGCAGTTCCTGCTCAAGGACATCGGCCTGCTCGCCCTCTCGGCCTGGATTGCCGTCGACTCGCTCGCGGCGCTCCGCTCCACCCGCGTCTGACTGGCCCGGACAATTCAGTGGCACCCATCCGGATCTTGAGCGCACAGGAAGCTGACTATGACGCAACGCATTCCCACGGTCCAACCTAATGCCGTCGGCAAGACAAACGGTCGATTTGACAGTGTCACGGCCAAGATCGGCGTGGTGCAGGCCTTACGCGACGCTGGATATTCCGATCAGCAGATTATCGAGATCGTGCTCAACATCGCCGCCAACGGAGTCCCCTACGAAGGCAACAAGGCGTTCAGGACTGAGCTCGACCTCCCGCGAGTGACTCCTGCGGCCCGCGCCGCCTGACCGAAGACTGGGCGGAGCCTCCCCACGGCTCCGCCCTCCCCTCGACGATCCGTCCATTTGAGGATTGCGGATCATTGTGGTGAGGGCGGGACACCCTTCCTCATATCGGCCGTGTTGGCCGGTTCAACATTAGGAGTTTCCCATGTTTGTTACTTTTCTTCTTTCCAAGATCCGCGCCTACCGGCGCTATCGCGAGACCGTCCGCGAGCCGATGCAATTCACCGATCGCGAACTTGATGATCTTGGCATTGCCCGGCACGAGATCGATGCGATCGCACGCCAGAACGCAGTCTCGTAAACCACTTCCTGAACCCATCGTTCTCACGACGGAAAGAGTGCAGCCGATGAAGACCTATCACAGAAACCCCGAGGTTGTGTCCTGTCTGACCCCTGAGCAGTACCGGGTGACGCAGCAGGACGGGACCGAACGGCCATTCGCCAATGCATATTGGGACAATAAGGAGCCTGGACTCTATGTCGACGTCGTGTCGGGCGAGCCCTTGTTCGCCTCGTTTGACAAGTTCGAGAGTCGGAGCGGCTGGCCCAGCTTCACCAAACCGATCGATGTTGGAAACGTCGTCGAGAACCGCGACACGAGCCACGGGATGGTGCGAACCGAGGTGCGGTCAGCCCACGGTGACAGCCATCTCGGACACGTGTTCCCAGATGGACCGCAAGAGGCCGGCGGCCTACGCTACTGCATCAACTCGGCCTCGCTACGGTTCGTCCACCTGGATGAGCTGGAGAGCGAAGGCTACAGCGAGTTTCGCAAGCTCTTTGCAGAGAAAGGAGAATGAACATGACTGGTGTAACTGAGCGGGCCATCCTGGCCGGAGGGTGCTTCTGGGGCATGCAGGATCTCATCCGACGCCGCCCTGGTGTCGTCTCCACCCGCGTCGGGTATTCCGGCGGGGACGTGCCGAATGCGACCTACCGCAACCACGGCACGCACGCAGAGGCGATCGAGATCATCTTCGATCCGCAGAAGACGAGTTTCCGCGACCTGCTGGAGTTCTTCTTCCAGATCCATGACCCGAGCACGAAGAACCGGCAGGGCAATGACATCGGCCTGAGCTACCGCTCGGCAATCTTCTACACCTCGGACGAACAGCGCCAGGTGGCCGAGGACACGATCGCCGATGTGGATGCCTCGGGCCTATGGCCAGGCAAGGTGGTCACGGAACTTGAGCCGGCGGGCGACTTCTGGGAAGCCGAGCCAGAGCATCAGGACTATCTCGAGCGGCTTCCGAATGGCTACACCTGCCACTTCATCCGACCGGGCTGGAAGCTGCCGCGCCGCAGCACTGCCGCATAGGACTAAAAATACTGGGCAATGATCTCTACCCAAGAGCCTGTAATTTGCCTCTACACGGACGGGCCCGGAGCACTCCGGGCCCGTCCTACCCAGACTATCTGTCTGATTGGGGACATTGGCCGCGGTGATACGATCCGCGTCGACAATATCCGCAAGCTCCGACAAGCTCCCGCAATTTCGGGACAGTCGCTGACTAGGCGTCGATGGGCATTAGGCTCATGATGTCGCGACCAAGACCTCTGGGAGCTTCCGGCGCTACGCCGACACCGGCATGCTGACGACCAGCGGGGCATTTGAGTGCCCGCGGCCGCGGCGCGAGTCTCACCAGGTCCTCACGCTCTCGGCAGGTCTACGCTTGTGCCGGTTCGCTGAAGGGATCTGATCTCATGTTGAAATCTGGCAGGACCTCCCTCGTGCCCTTGACCATCATCGAAGTCTGATCTCAGGGCAGGCCGGTGAACACAACCATATCTCTCACAACCATTGCGGCCACAGTCGCTCGAACCCTAAGCAACAGGAGATACACATGGGTACACAGACATCTCTAGGTACCGCCCTGATCACCGGCGCCTCGTCCGGCATCGGCGCCATCTATGCCGATCGCCTAGCCCGGCGCGGCTACGATCTGATCCTTGTGGCGCGCAACCAGAGCCGCCTCGAGCAGCTGGCGACCCGCTTGCGCGACGAGACCGGCCGTTCGGTCGAGATCGTGCCAGCTGATCTGAACGACGACGCAGATCTCCGTCGGGTCGAGACGGTCCTGCGGACCAACGGCACGATCTCGATGCTCGTGAACAACGCCGGAATCGGCGGAGCGGCGCCGCTGCTGGCCTCGAATGTTGACGCGATGGACCGGATGATCCGGTTGAATGTCCTGGCGCTGACCCGCCTGACCTACGCGGCCGCCCCGGCTTTTGTGGAGCGCGGCAGCGGCACGATCATCAACATTGCCTCCATCGTCGCGATCTCGCCGGAAACCCTCAATGGTGTCTACGGAGGATCCAAGGCGTTCGTGCTCGCCTTCAGCCAGTCTCTGCAGCACGAACTGGCGGACAAGGGCGTGCGGATCCAGGCGGTCCTGCCTGGGGCGACAGCGACGGAGTTTTGGGACGTCGCCGGGCTGCCGGTGAGCAACCTCCCTTCAGAGATCGTTATGGCGGCGCCGGACCTGGTCGATGCTGCGCTGGCCGGTCTGGATCAGGGCGAGACCGTTACCGTCCCCGCACTGGAAGATAAGTCCGAGTGGGATGCCTACGATGCAGCTCGGCGGGCGATGGCCAACAAGCTCTCGCGGACCAAGCCGGCTAAGCGGTACAATATAGTGAGCGAGCAGGTCCGCCGGGCCTCCTAGGAGCCTGCCCACTCATAGCACCGATCAACCCTTTTGGATCGGCCCTGCCGGGAGAGCGCAAGGACGGGCGGCTGTTCAGGCTTGAACGGGCTTCCGCTTTGCCCGGTTCCTGGGTGCGTCGGGCGAGTCTGCAATCTGGGGCTTCCGCGTCCTACCTTCCATGCGCTGAGCGGACGCAATCAGCTGATCAAGAAGGCCTGGAAATTGGCCCTCGATGTCATCACGGCGCAGCGCCAGGAAGCGTGATGTCCCCTCGTTTCGCAGGCTCACCAGCCCGGCCTCACGCATCTTGGCGAAGTGATAGCTGAGATTGGATTTAGTGGCCAAGTCCGTGAAGTCGCCGCATCGGACGTCCGCGTCCGCTTCTGCCAAGCGAAGCAGAATGGTCAGACGGGTCGGGTCGCTCAGCGCGGCCAGGATGGCCGCAAGGTCGAGCGAGTCGGCAGATGGGTGAAAAGGTTCGCGCATGAGCCTGATGTAGCCTTAGCAGTCCACGATTTCAATGTTCAACAATTATTGAATTAGGTCTTGCCAAACCCGCACCGGCGGCTCACATGTTCAACAACCTTTGAACAATGGAGAGTTCCTGTGACCTCACCCCTAATTTGGCTGGCGCTTGGCACCTTCGTGGTTGGAACGGAAGGTTTCGTGATCGCTGGCCTGCTGCCAGACATCGCCGCGGAAGCGGGCATTTCCGTCGCTCAGGGCGGAACCCTCGTCACCGCTTTTTCTGTTTCCTACGCGTTCGGTTCGCCTGTCCTGGCCACACTGTTCGGAAACATCGACCGCCGTCGCATTCTGACCGCCACCATGGTCCTGTTCGCGGTGAGCAACCTGGCTGCGGCCCTCACCTCCTCGTTCGAGGCTCTGCTCCTGACCCGTGTGGTCATGGCACTCTCTGCGGGCCTTTATGCCGCCACCGCACAGGCCACAGCCATTGCACTCGCTCCTCCCGAACGCCGGGCCCGCGCGATCGCCGTGGTCGTGGGTGGCACGACGGTGGCGGTCGCATTAGGGGCTCCGATCGGTGCACTGCTGGCGACCCTGACGGGCTGGCGCGGCACGTTCGCGGCGATTGCGGCCGTGAGTGTCGTCGCTGCGGTGGCTATTCTTTCCAAGATTCCCGCTCATCTGCGGGGGACCCGCATCCCGCTGCGGGAGCGCGCCACGACGATCGTGAAGCCTGGAATACTGCCGATTCTGGCCACGACCCTCTTGGCCATGACCGGCGGCTTCAGCGTCTTCACATATCTCGCACCGCTGGCCGTCGAGGGGGCTGGGCTGCCGGCAACAGTCATCCCGGGCCTGCTGCTGGCTTGGGGCGTGGGCGCCGCTCTCGGCAACTTCGTCGGCGGTCAAGTCGCGGACCGGTACGGTGCACGGGCCACCGCGATCTTCGCTGTTTTCGGCCTCGGCGCAATCTTGTCGATCATATCGCTGGCTACCAAGTTCCTTAGTTCCGCTCTCGCTGGGCCGGTCGTCATTGGGCTGACCGTCCTGTGGGGGATCATGGGCTGGATGACGCTGCCGGCGCAGGCGAGTCGTCTTGTGGCGCTCCACCCTGCAAGCGCCCCGGTTTCGCTGTCGCTCAACGCCTCGGCTCTTTACCTGGGTGTCGCGCTCGGGTCGCTTCTCGGCGGTGCGGTGATCAACGTGGGAACCTCGGCTGACCTGGGTTGGGTCGGAGCGATCCCGGTCGCACTCGCACTCCTGATCGTGCTTGCCACAGGGCGGCTTCCCGCTCTCGGGAGATCGCCTGCGCTTTCGGAGGGTTCGGTGCCTTGACCGAGGGCAACGAACTCAACGGAGACGCACCCAGTCAACTTCCCTGGGTGCCTCTCCTTCCAAAACGGTGAAGCACCTTCGCCGAGTCGAACGTCATCCCGGCCTTTATTTGAGAGCTTCTGCAGTCGGCCGATCACTGGGGCGGCAGCCATTCAGGAACAGGCTGGCGCATATCCTGGCTCGTGTGGCGATCTCGTCCGCATCGAGCGGGTGGCGTTGGCCCAGCATCACGGCCCTCTGCGGTTCCATGACCATCATGCCGCGCAGCATATCGGCCGCGACAGCAGGATCGCTGAGCACAAGCAATCCGGCCTCGCGTTGCCGCCGCAGCCAACTCTCGATAGCCTCTGTGGTACGCTTCAAAGCACCCTCGGAGAAGGCTTTCCCGAGTTCCGGGAAGCGGTCGCTTTCGCTAATGACAAGTCGTGTGGTGGCGATAACCTCGGAGTCGAGCGCCAGGCTGCCGTAAGCACACAGAATGCGTTCAAGCGCCGCCTCAAGCTCAACGGTGCCAACAACTGTCTCATCAACGGCGAGCATGAACCGGCCAATCCGCTCGGAAACCATGGACTTGAACAGATCCTCTTTGGTGGGGATGAGGCGGTACATGGTCTTGGTCGAGACCCCGGCCCGCTGGGCCACAGCCGCCATGCTGGTCGAAGCATAGCCGTTTGCCCGGAACTCCAGCGATGCGGCCTCGATGATCAGGTGCCGGGTTTCCTCATCGGGGCGGATGGGCGGCCGCCCCCTGGAGCGTCGGGTCTTCTCTGCAATTACGCGCATAACCGTTTTCCAAATTTGTGTTGACAGCCAGCATAGAGCGCTTATTTTGGAAAACAACAAGTTTCCCAAACATGCGGGCCCGGATGTCCAGGTCCTCCAGTTGGAAAAGGGTCTTGCAATGTCCCAACCCTCAGCTGCTCCTTTCGGCAAAAAGCCTGTATTGGCACTCCTCAGCCCAAGCCCGAGCAACCGCGCGCCTGAGCAGGGTCCCAGCGCTGCACCTTCTCAGGCTGATGCCGCCGGCCGCCGGTCGGGCGCCAAGCGCCGGCTGCGCACCCTGCTGCTCGCTGGAGCGGGTTTCCTTGCCCTGGCGGGAGCGGCCGATTACGGCTGGCATTACTGGGCAGTGGGCCGCTTCACAGTGTCGACGGACGACGCCTATGTCCGGGCCGACAACACCACGATCGCCCCCAAGGTGCCGGGCTACATCACAACTGTGCTGGTCGCCGATAATGAGCGCGTCAAGGCTGGCCAGATCCTGGCCCGGATCGACGATCGCGACTATGCGGTGGCTCTGGTGCAGGCCAAGGCCGATGTCACCGCGGCCCAGGCGACCGTCGACAACAAGCAGGCCACGCTCGCCGCTCAGCAGTCACTCATCGATGCGGCACGCGCGACAATGGCCGTCGACCAAGCCAATGCCGCCTTCGCCGAACAGGAGGACCAACGCTACACCTCCCTCGCGACGAAGGGGTTCGGCAGCATCCAAAGCGCCCAGCAGGCCTCCTCCCGGATCGCGGCTGCTCGGGCGGCGGTCACACGCGACGAGGCAGCCCTCGCGAACGCAACCCGGCAGACCGATGTCCTGAAGGCTGAGTTGGCTCAGGCACAAGCGGTGCTGGCCCGGAGCGGGGCGGCGCTCAAGCAGGCCGAGCTCAACCTGTCCTACACGACCATTGCCGCGCCCGTCGATGGGGTCGTTGGCAACCGGACGCTGCGGGTCGGCCAGTACGTCCAGGCCGGAACACAGTTGATGGCCGTGGTGCCGGTGGACGCGACCTATGTCGTCGCCAACTTCAAGGAAACGCAGCTGACCGACGTCCGAACCTGGCAGCCAGTCGAGATCGAAGTCGACACCTTCCCGGGCGCCACCTTCAGCGGTCACGTCGACAGCATCGCGCCGGCCAGCGGACAGGAGTTCGCCCTGCTGCCGCCCGATAATGCCACCGGCAACTTCACGAAGGTGGTGCAGCGCATTCCGGTGAAGATTATTCTCGACCGCGGCAGCCCCTTTGCCGGGCAGCTCAGGCCCGGCATGTCGGTCACGCCCAGCATCGACACCAGAATGCCAGAGCACCGGGTGGCATCGAAGGCTGCCGTCTACGAATAGCCCGGAAGCAGGACAACCCACTCGGCAGAGGCACGGCCATGTCCGATATGACGCTCAATTCCCCGCATTCTCCCTCGTCCGCCGCCCGCGCCGCGGATAAGGCCAGCCTGACCGCGTGGGTGGCCGTGCTGGCCGGCATGATCGGCGCCTTCATGGCGATCCTGAACATCCAGATCACCAATGCCTCGCTTCTTGACATCGAGGGGGGCATCGGCACCGGCGTCGACAACGGGGCCTGGATCTCGACTTCTTATCTGATCGGCGAGATCGTGGTGATCCCATTGACGGACTACCTGAGCCGCGTCTTCTCGTTCCGACGCTACATCATCGCCAATACGATCCTGTTCCCGCTGTTCTCGATCGCCTGCGCCTTCACCCATGACCTCGGCTCGATGATCGTCATGCGCGGCCTTCAGGGTTTCGCCGGCGGCATCCTGATCCCGATGGCGCTCACCATGGTCCTGACCAAGCTGCCGAAGCCGCAGCAGCCGATCGGGCTGGCGCTGTTTGCTCTGTCGGTCACCTTTGCCCCGGCCATCGGCCCGACCATCGGCGGCTATCTGACCGAGAACTATGGCTGGCAGACAATCTTCTTCATCAACCTGCCGCCCAGCATCATCATGGCGGTGGCGCTTGCCTTCACCCTCGAGCGCCAGCCGATGCAGCTGTCGCTCCTGAAGGATGGCGACTGGGCCGGCATCCTGACCATGGCGATCGGACTGTCGGCGCTGCAGACCGTCCTTGAGGAAGGCAACAAGGATGATTGGTTCGCCTCACCCTTCATCGTCCAGCTCGCTCTCGTGGCCGCGGTGTTCCTGGCCGCCTTCGTGGCGATCGAACTCACGATCAGGAAGCCGCTCATCAATTTGCGGCTGCTGGCCCGCCGCAACTTCGGCGTCGGCGTCCTCGCCCAGGTGTTCGTCGGCATTGCCCTGTTCGGCACGGTCTATATCCTGCCGCAGTATCTCGGCCAGGTGCAGCGCTACAATGCCGAGCAGATCGGTAACGTGCTCGCCTGGACGGGATTGCCGCAGCTCCTGCTGATCCCGCTCGTACCGCTTCTCATGAAGCGCTACGATCCCCGCTACATCGCGATCGCGGGGCTCAGTCTGTTCGCGGCGAGCTGCTTCATGAACACCACGCTGTCGCCCGACACCGCCGGCGACCAGCTTTGGGTGCCGAACATCGTGCGGGCGATCGGTCAGGCCTTGGTGCTGACGCCGATCACCACCATCACCACAGCCGGTATTGCACCCGGTGAAGCCGGCGCCGCCTCGGGCCTATCCAACATGCTGCGCAACCTCGGCGGCGCGGTGGGGACCGCCGCCCTCGGCACGATCCTGACCAAGCGTGAGCAGTTCCATTCGAACATCATCGGCCAGTCGGTAACCATCTACCGTGAGGAGGTGCGTCAGAGGATTGTCGATCTGACACACTACTTCGTGTCGCACGGCGTCTCCGATCCGGCCGTAGCGCAACACAAAGCTCTCGTGGTCCTTGGCTCCGCCGTGCGACGCCAGGCTCTGATCATGGGCTTCAGCGACACCTATGCCATCCTTGGTGTCCTGCTGGTCGTGGCCGCACTGTCGCTGCTGATCACCCGTAAAGTACAGGCTGCTGCCGGTGCGGGTGGGGCTCACTGAGGAGGATCGTGATGAATGATCTGCTCGCAGACGTGATCGAGGCTCACGGTGGCCTTGATCGCTGGAGATGCCTTACCCGTGTGGAGGCGACGATCGTCACAGGCGGAGGGCTGTGGGGCCTCAAGGGCCTGGTCCAGGACCCGAACCCACGCCGCATGACCGTGTCCCTTCATGAGGAGCGCGCCTCACTCAAGCCGTTCGGCGATCCTGACTGGCATACGGAGTATACGCCTGAGCGGATCGCAATCCTCCGGAGCGACGGCTCGGTTGTGAACGAACGGCTCGACCCGCGAGCCTCGTTTGGAGGGCACAGCTTTGACACGCCCTGGGACCCGCTGCACCGGGCCTACTTCAACGGCTATGCCATGTGGACCTATCTGACGACCCCATTCCTGTTCACGATGGAGGGGGTCCGGGTCCAGGAGGTCGAGCCCTGGACCGAAGGGAGCCGGACCTGGCGCGTTCTGCGGGTGGAGTTTCCCGACGCGATCGCCACGCACAGTCGGGTTCAGGTTTTTTACTTCGGAGAGGACCTGTCCCTGCGCCGGCATGACTATGCCGTCGATGTCGCCGGCGGGTTTGCGGCAGCGCAGATCGTCCACGACTACATCCAGGCGGATGGGATCCGCCTGGCCAGCAAGCGGCGTGCCTATCTGCGCGGGCCCGACCACAGACCGAACTTGGATGTTCTGCTGGTCTCGATCGACATCAGTGACGTGCGGTTCACCTAGACTCTCTCGCATGGCTCGACGGCGGCTGTGATCCCCCAACCGACGGGCCATGCCAAACACGATTTTCGCCGCCTCCGACTTATCGAATTAATGGGAGAAACGAATGAATGTGAAATTGAAACGGAAAATTGCCTTCGCCCTTCTGATGGGCGTCGTGACGACAGGGATCATCTCGTTCGTCCTTATCGCGCTCAATGTGGGCTTCTCTGAGATGTTCGCCCTATTATGGTTGCGGTCTTGGGGTATTGCTTATGTGGCTGTGGTTCCTGCGATCCTGCTGATCGGTCCAGCGCTCCAGGCGCAGATCGACCGTCTGATTCAATGAACCAACACCGAGACATGGAGGATGCCGACATGTTCAAGCTATCTTTGCCCGCGCTCTTTGCTCTTGTTCTCGGTTCCTCGACGGCCTGGGGATGCAACGTCACTCCTCCGGCGCAAGCACAGAAACTGGACATCGGCTATGTCGAGGTTGGTCCGGACATCACGCTCAGACGGATGGTGGGGCATGCCGCGAATCCAAAGGGAACCGTGCTTCTCCTGCATGGATTTCCTGAGACGCTGTGTGCCTGGAAAGACGTTGCCCTGGCGCTATCCACGGACTACGAAGTCCACGCTATCGACTGGCCGGGCTATGGTCTTTCATCGAGGCCCCCGGCCGACAAGTTTTCCTACGCGCCAAAAGACTATGCGCGTGTTCTGCAGGATTACATCAGGAAGGCGAACATTGCTTCATCGGGGCTCACGATCTACGCAACGGATATCGGAGCCCTCCCGGCGCTTCTCGCGGCTCTCGACGATCCGCACATCGCCAGGACCATCATTGTTGGGGACTTCGCGCCGTTCAACCGGCCCCAGTTCATGCACGACCGATTGCAAGGTCTGAAGTCCGAACCTTCGGCAAGTGCCACGCTCGCTGCCTACAAAAGCAGGACCGGCGGCGAGATCCTCGAAACTGCCGTGAAGGGAGGTCTTCCCAAGGACGCGCAGTTTGAGGTGCCGACTGAGCTCAAGGATGACGTTTCCAGCAGCTGGAGCCATGATGGATTGACACCGCCGGATGCCTTCTATCACTACTATTCCAACTTCACGCGAGATGAGGATTACCTTGAAGCCAACACCGGAAAGCTGAAAACGCCCGTGAAAGTGGTTTGGGGCGAGCAGGATATCTACATCAAAAAGGAAATGGGGGTCGAGTTCGCACAAAAGATCAATGCGGACATCCGTCTTCTTCCCGGCGTCGGACACTACGTCCACCTGCAAAGCCCGATGCAGGTTATTGACGAGATTCGCGCCTCATTCCTATGACCGCGTGGGTCCTGTTCTTAGGGCTCCCCCCCAGAGTCTTTGAGGACGCTGGGGCCGGGAGCAACGAGCCCGGAATCCCGACCTGCGGCCACGGTGCTGTTCAAGACCGATCCGACAGTACAGGAGCTTCTGGCGGTCTCCGTCAATCACAGTTCTCGGTGCCAACCTGGACGGATGAAGGCGTCTTTGCGGCCGTAATCGCAACGAGATTACCTTAAACTAACCGGAATTTTGTCAACTCCTGTATCCATTGCAGGGGCTGTTACAGATCGATACAAATCTCTCTGGATGGCTGTGGTTTCCTGGTCCATTGAACTGCTAAAATCAATTAGGCAGAGTTCGAGGATAGAGGGTATGGAGCATACAGACCACATCCTGATCGTGGATGACGACCGAGAGATCCGGGAACTTGTTTCCGGCTATCTGACGAAGAATGGCCTGCGTGTAACGGTTGCCGCAGATGGGCGGCAAATGCGGTCCTTTCTCGAAGCCGACCGGGTCGACCTGATCGTCCTCGATGTGATGATGCCCGGCGACGACGGGCTCGTGCTCTGCCGGGAGCTCCGGGCGGGCAAGCACAAATCCACGCCGATCCTGATGCTCACTGCACGGAGTGATGAGACGGACCGGATCGTCGGCCTGGAGATGGGAGCCGACGACTATCTGATCAAACCCTTCGCCGCACGCGAACTGCTTGCCCGGATCAAGGCGGTCCTCCGCCGTACCCGCATGCTCCCGCCAAACCTTCAGGTGACCGAAGTCGGGCAGTTGCTGACTTTCGGCGCGTGGCAGCTCGATACGACGATGAGGCACCTCCTCGATAAGGACGGAACCGCTGTTGCGCTAAGTGGCGCTGAATACCGTCTGCTTCGCGTTTTCCTCGACCATCCGCAACGGGTCCTTTCCCGCGATCAGCTTCTCAATCTAACCCAGGGGCGCGAAGCCGAACTGTTCGACCGCTCGATCGACCTGCTCGTCAGCCGGCTGCGGCAGCGCCTGCGCGACGACGCCCGCGAGCCAGCGTATATCAAGACCGTTCGCGCCGAAGGCTATGTGCTCGCCATGCCGGTTGAGATCACCACGGCCCGGCCATGAACGCAGTCGGCCGGCTTCAAAGGCTTTTTCATCTTCCGCGGACCCTGCGGTGGCGGCTGTTTCTCATCCTCTTTGCTGGACTGGCCGCCGCGCACGCCCTTTCCTTCGGGGTCCTGTTTCTCGAGCGCTACATGACCGCCAAGACGATGATGCTTGGTAATCTGGAAAAGGACGTCGGCACTTCGATTGCCCTGCTCGACCGCCTCCCCGCGAGCGAACGCCAGCAATGGATCACGATGCTGGAGCGGGGGAACTACCGGTATGAACTCGGCCCAGGTCTTCCCGGCGTTCCCGAGCTCAGCAGCCTTGGCACTGAGATCGCCGAAACCATCAATGAGGCAGCGGGACGGCGCTTTCCGGTCACCGTTGAAACCATCCCCGGCAACCCGTACCGTCTCCAGGCCCATGTGACGCTCAGCGACCAAACTCAGGTTACGATCGACCTGAAGCCAAGGGTGATGCCTTTGGCAGCCTGGCTCCCCTACGTCTTGTTCACACAACTCCTGCTCCTCATCGTTTGCACCGGCCTTGCGGTGCGGCTGGCGATCAGACCGCTTCTTCGGCTGGCCAATGCAGCCGAGGCATTGGATCCCGGCCAGAAGGCAGATCGGCTGGAGGAGACCGGCCCGAAGGAAGTTGCCTATGCGGCGACGGCCTTCAACGCCATGCGGGATCGGATTGCCCACTACCTGGAAGAACGCGTGCAGATCCTCGCCGCCATCTCCCACGATCTTCAGACCCCGATTACGCGAATGAAACTGCGGGCCGAGATGGCGGAGGAAAGCCCGGAGAAGGACAAGCTGATCAGCGATCTTTCCGAGATCGAGCGGCTCGTGCGGGAGGGCGTCACCTATGCCAGAACCGCCCACGGCAATGCCGAGAAGCCGGCCCGCATCGACGTCGGCTCTTTTGTCGAAAGCATTGTCTTCGATTATCAGGACACCGGAAAGGCCGTTACGGCTCCGGAGACGACCGACGCCGTGGTCGTGACACGGCCCCATGCACTGCGGCGCATCGTGACGAACCTCATCGACAACGCGCTCAAATTCGCCGGTGAGGCAGAGGTCAAGGTGGGGACAACCCCTGAGGGCCGAACCTGTATCACCGTGCTCGATCACGGGCCAGGCATTCCGGAAGCCCAGCTCGAGGCTGTCCTGCAGCCCTTCTATCGTCTTGAGCAGTCCCGCAACCGCAATACCGGTGGAACTGGGCTCGGACTGGCCATCGCGCACCAGCTTGCAGGGGTCATCGGCGGCTCGCTTCGTCTCAGGAATAGAGCTGAAGGCGGGCTTGCCGCCGAGATCACCCTTGGGGGACCCCACGGTTGTGCACCACCGGAATGACATCGACAGCCGTGAATTCGGTTGGTTGACCCATAGCCTCAACCGATCGACAACCCATTCACCTCCGATAGGTGGATCGGTTGCTTCCCCTACACTTGGTTACAATTCTGGCTCTCCAGGAAACATGCAGGATACTTTGCGCTGATCACCTCTGAAGCGAGTTCAAGACCGGCCGAAACAAGGTTTCGTATCGGCCGCGCCGAGGGGATCAACCATGACACTGCTTGTAATATCCTATCTGGCGGGAGTGCTGACCATTGTCAGCCCCTGTATTCTTCCAGTTCTGCCGTTTGTCTTTTCGCGGTCAGGCCAGCCCTTCGTCCGCAGCATTCTGCCGATGATGGTCGGCATGGCGGCGACCTTCGCGGCGGTCGCAACGCTCGGTGCCGTGGGCGGAAGTTGGGCGGTGCGTGCGAACGAGATCGGACGCTGGGCCGCCATTGCACTGCTGGCGGTGTTCGGCCTGACCCTGATCTCGTCGTGGGCAGCAGCCATCCTGACCCGCCCGATCGTCGCCCTCGGCGGACGGCTGTCGGGTACAGCTGCCACTGCAAAGCCGAACGTGGGCGGATCCCTGCTGCTCGGCATGGCAACAGGCCTGTTGTGGGCGCCCTGTGCTGGTCCGGTCCTGGGATTGGTTCTGACGGGCGCCGCTCTCCAGGGCGCCAATCCGCAGACCTCCTTCCTCTTGGCCACCTACGCCGCCGGCGCGGCAACATCCTTAGCTCTGGCAGTACTGGCAGGGGGCCGGGTGTTTGCGGCGATGAAGCGCTCGCTCGGTCTCGGTCACCGCATCCGGCAAGGTTTGGGTGCCGCGGTTCTCGCCGGCGTGGCAACCATCACCCTTGGCCTCGACACCGGCCTTTTGACGCGTCTGTCCTATGCGAGCACAGCCGGCATCGAACAGTCCTTGCTGGACCGAGCCAATGCGAACTCCAACGCAGCTTCGACGAGCATGCAGCTGGCCGCGAACGATGCTCGCCAGAGCTACCGTAGCAGCCTGCCAATCGAAGGCACGCTTCCGTCCCTCAATGGTGCTGTGCAGTGGTTGAACTCCGAGCCGCTAACGGCTGAGCAGTTGCGCGGCAAGATCGTTCTCGTCGACTTCTGGACGTACTCCTGCATCAACTGCATCCGGACAGTGCCCTACGTGCGCGCCTGGGCTGAGAAGTACAAAGACCAGGGTTTGGTTGTGATCGGCGTCCATGCCCCCGAGTTTGCCTTCGAGAAAAAAATCGACAATGTGAAGCGAGCCATCCAGAACTTCGGCATCACCTACCCGGTGGCGATCGACAACGACTTCAAGATCTGGCGCGCGTTCGGGAACAGCTATTGGCCTGCCCACTACTTCATCGATCGGGATGGGCGCATCCGGCACCATCACTTCGGCGAGGGGGACTACGAGGAGTCGGAGCAGGTCATCCAGGAGTTGCTGGCCGAGGCAAAAGGCGGCCGCAGAACCGCTGGCGGCTTCGTGGCCCCGGATGCACAAGGAGCGGAAGCCGCCCCCGACCTTGACCAGGCGAGATCCGGCGAGACCTATATCGGCTACCAGCGGGCCACGGGCTTCGGCTCGCCTGCTACGATCGAAGCCGATGAGGCACGCGACTACACAGTGGGCCGGTTGCGGCTCAACCAGTGGGGCCTCACCGGAAACTGGACGGTTGGAGCCGAGCAGGCTGTGCTCAATCAGGCCGGAGGGGCAATTTCTTACCAGTTCCGGGCGAGGGACCTGCATCTTGTTCTCGGCCCCGGTCCCGACGGCAAACCAATACGGTTCCAAGTCACCGTTGATGGCAAAACCCCGGGCGCGAGCCGCGGTGCCGACATTGATGCCAGCGGCAACGGGACAGTCTCGGAAACCCGGCTGTACCAGTTAGTCCGACAAGGGGGTGAGGTCCACGAGCGGACCTTCGAGGTTCGGTTCCTCGATGCTGGCGTCTCGGCTTACGTGTTCACATTCGGCTAAGGAGAATAGCAATGCTTATTGATGATCGGCATCCTCCCAGACCTCGCCGGAGATCGAACAGCGTGATGGTTTTTGGCGCAATGATCGGCCTTCTCGGCTTTGCCATGGCCGGCCAACTGCCGTCAGCCGCAGAGGTTCCTCGGCTGGTGCCCGCTACTCTGGTCGATGTGCCCCCGGAGAACGGGACGCAGACGGCGGTTCTGGCTGGCGGCTGCTTCTGGGGCATCCAGGGTGTGTTTCAGCATGTGGAAGGCGTCGTCAGCGCGACAGCCGGATATGCGGGAGGAAGCGCCGAGACGGCCACCTATGAGCAGACGGAAACCGGCCTGACAGGTCATGCCGAAGCGGTCCGTGTCGTGTTCGATCCTCAGAAGATCAGCTATGGAACGCTGCTGCGCATCTTCTTCTCGGCCGCCCACGATCCGACCCAGCTCGACCGTCAGGGGCCGGACATTGGTCCCCAGTATCGCTCCGCGATCTTTCCCATGGACGACCAGCAGGCGAAGGTCGCGAAGGGGTACATCCAGCAACTAGACGACACCAAGGCGTTCAAGTCAGCAATCGCGACGACGGTTGAGCTCGGGAAACCCTTCTATGAGGCAGAGGACTATCACCAGGACTACATGCACGACAATCCCGGGCAGCCTTACATCGCTATCCATGAGCGGCCGAAGATCGAAGCGCTGAGGCGCTTCTTTCCCACCCGTTACCGGGCGCAATCGATCCTGGTTTCGAAACGCGCAGGCTGACTTGCCCGGACGATCAAGCGACTAACAGTCGCGGCGCTGCAGTTCCGTTCAGCGCCGCTCTCTTGTGCGAAAGCAAGCGCCCTGCCTTCTACATGCCGATACAGTTTGCAAGCATTTAAACATAATCCAGATACGAGTAGGTGGCAGGCTCAACCAACCGATGGAAGGTTGAGAGAAAATTGGCGTCACTGCCGAGCCACTCGAACACCATCCTGACCCGGTTCTTACACGGCACACGTGCGCTCTGAACTGCGTCCTCCATTGCAGGGAGGCCCCACCGAAGGGTGGGCACCCAAAAGGAACGAGCAATGCCCGATGCAACAAACATAGCCGAGACGATCGATATCCTGGGTCCGCAGATCCGATTTTTGACTCCGCTGGCCGACGATCCGGATGAATACTGCGTCATTTCCTCCGTTGTGCCACCAAATGTTGTCGTGCCGCTGCACAGCCATTCTGAGCGCGAGACCTTACTGATCCTGTCCGGTAATCTTGAGGCGTTCGACGGGTCGGTGTGGAGCACCTATCGGGCGGGTGATGTCTTCGATGTTCCGAGCTGGACGAAACATGCCTTTCGCAACGCATCGCTAAAGCCTGTATCGGTCATGCTCGTCACTAGCGTGAGCATGGGACGGTTCTTCCGCTACGTCGGCCGTCAGGCAGCCGATGTCCCACCCAGCCCGCCGACAGCTGAAGCCATCGAGGCATTCATGACGGAGGCAGTACGGCACGGCTATTGGCTGGGGAATCCGGCGGAGAACGCAGAGATCGGGATCTTGCTGTAGTTCAGGAGACATGCCGTTTCTGCCGATGAAATGTGATCAAATCGGAATGCCTGCAGGGTGATTTAGGCAAGAATGCGAGACAGCCGTAGCCAGTCTGAGGATTGAAACGTCTGTATCGACTCCCGCGCCACTGCATTATCCGGCCTCTCCTCTCATCCCAGGATGAAGTGCCACGTCGTTCTACGACACTTAACTCACACGTTGATCGAAGGAGAGCCATATGATCGACACTAAAGAGCTGCGCCGCACATCAGGCGCACGCACGGTCTTCGTCAATGAATTGACTAATGGCATCCTTGACCCGGCAGCGCCTATGCTCGGGCCTGTGGCCGATGGTGGGACGATCGTTGCAAACACCGCTCCCGGCTGTTGGGGACCAATGATCACGCCACAGATCCGGGGTGGACACGAAGTCACTCGTCCTGTCGCAGTGGCAGGCGCGGAGGTCGGCGATGCGATCGCGATCCGCATACGGTCGCTTGTCGTTACTTCGGCAGCCACAGCGTCGGGGAACGACAAACCTATGCATGGTCGGTTCAATGGGGACCCCTTCTGCGCAGCAGTTTGCCCGCAATGCAGCACGGAATGGCCACCGACGCGTGTCGAAGGCATCGGCCAGACGGCTATCCGATGCGCGAAATGCGGCACCGATGCGACGCCCTTCACAATGACCAACGGCTATACAATCGCTTTCGATGAGGAGAGGCAGATTGGCCTCACCGTCGGGAAGGCCGAGGCGGAGACGTTCGCACAGGATGCGGAGCGCCTGATGGCGCTGCCGGATGCTTCGATCCAAAACCCCATCCTGACGTTCGCCCCTGCGGATCTCGTTGGTGTCGCGACGCGAGTGCGGCCGTTCCTTGGACAACTGGGAACAACGCCGTCGAAGGCCATGCCTGACTCGCACAATGCGGGCGATTTCGGTGCATCCCTAGGCGGTGCCCCACACATCTATGCCCTCACGCCTGAGGAGCTCGCCGAGCATAAAACTGACGGTCATCTCGACGTGAACACAGTCCGCCAAGGTGCTGTACTAATCTGCCCGGTCAAGGTGCCTGGGGGCGGTATTTATATGGGCGATATGCACGCCCTTCAGGGTGACGGCGAGATCGCCGGCCATACCTGCGACGTAGCAGGAACTGTCACGCTTGAGGTGTATGTCATCAAGGGTTTGAACATTGACGGTCCGATCCTGTTTCCCGTCGTCGACGACGTTCCGTATCTTGCCCGTCCTCTCAATAAAATCGAGCGTCTGCGGGCGCGAGCGTTGGCGCATAAGCACGGCGTGCAGGAGATCGAGGCCGATGCTCCAGTGACGTTCATCGGAACGGGGAGCAACCTCAATGAGGCAACGGCGAATGGGTTGCAGCGCGCCGCCGATCTGCTGGGTGTCAGCGTTCCGGAGGTCATGAACCGGGCTACGTTGGCTGGTGCGATCGAGATTGGCCGCCATCCGGGTGTCGTTCGGGTCACATTCCGCGCACCGTTGAAGCTGCTGGACGCGAAGGGTATCGGCACGTTCGCGAGAGGACTGTACAATCTTTGAGGCCTCATCCCGCTCGGCTGAACTCGTAGGGATGAGCGCCTGGTTGGACAAGCGGTTGCGGAGCGGGGACGGTTCCAAAGGGCTTAATCCAAAGCCCGGGAACAAGAGAAAAGACCGACTACATTGTGATACAAGTTTTGGGCCATCCGAACACAAGCAAGATACGAGCGCTAGTCAATCTTAACCTGACGCTTCGACGCTACGGCGGGCCGCGAGGCCGCGTCACCGCGTCTTGGGCATCTCCGTCATTGGCTGGTCCAGGAGAGTTTAGGCGTCCCCTATCAGATCTAAAGGAGACAATGTAATGACCACGCTCATTAGGGCGCTTGCCGCAGCTGCGGCTGCCACCGTGCTCGCCACCGGAGCCTTAGCCCAGGGCGCCGGAAATGCCGGTAACCCGCCCGTGTTCTTCCCCATCAAGGACGAGCCCGCCCCCAAGCTGATCGTAGATGCCCCGCTTCCTGGGCCGCTGGCGCGGGGTGCCGTCCTCATCCCGTACCGGACGGAGAACTTCCGCATCCTGCCGTTGTTCGGAGAGGCCGCCAGCAACGTCTCCCCGCGCGTCGGGCATCTACACGTCACTGTTGACGATGCTCCTTGGCGTTGGGCGGACACGGGGGGCGGCACCAATACCATTGTGGTGGTTGGGCTGCCGCCGGGCCTGCACAAGGTGAAGCTCGAGTTGGCCAGCCCTGAGCACAAGGTCTTCACTGGGGAAACGGTGACGTTCACCGTGCCTGAGGCCGACTCCCATAAGCACTGAGGATTGTACAGTCTCCGCGTGAGGGCTTCCGATGGGGCCCTCACCAAAAAATGCACCGGCTCCCCTCGGCAGGTTCGGATTCTATGGTCTGCCGGCGAGGATGGGACTTCCATGCAGCCCTTACTGTTGTGGCAGCGCGGGTACACCCTTCTTCCACTCGGGCCAGTGAGATACAATGTGATCAACCAGTCGGCTGCCGACTACCGCAATGTTGTCGACCGTCTCGGCAAATCCGCCCGCCGTCTGGCCCGGGGCTGGATCGAGATGCTGGAGAGTCGTCTCGTTCGGGTTGCCCTGGTCGAAGTTCACCGCGCCCCGCAGGCTCAGAAGCCGTTGGTCTCCCAGCGTCCGCTGAACCACCTGGGCGATCCCAGCCGCCTCCATCTCGGTGATGAGGTAGTCATCCGCTCGGTAGAGCTTGGCAATGTATTGGGCCTGGGCTGACATGCCTGGACCATGGAAGAAGGTGTCGCCCGTCATATGGGTGCCAGTCTTCACCGCCGGGGCTCGCCGGGCAGCCTCCTGCGGGTAGCGCATCCGGTAGGACTGCGCCGCCTCCGAATCCTTCAGGCTCATCTTTCCCGTCAGTTTCATGGCCCAGCCGACGAGATCGGGATTGAGCTGGAACAGCCGGACCTTCTCGTAGCCCTTACGCGGCATAAACGTCGGAGCGCCTGGCTCCCCCTCCTCTGGCGCCCAGCGATGGCCGAGATCGTAGTCGACGAGCCAGGTCCCCCAGCTGACGTCCGCGATAGTGCCGCGTTCCGGCGGGATGCCGGCGACGCCGCTGACGATGACGTAGGCCTCCGACATGTCCAACTGCGAGTTTAGGATGATCGCTTGAACCGACGCGGACGAAGCGACCTTCCCCATCCCGAGGACGGATCCGCAGATGCCGTCATCGTTGCAGTAGACGGGATTTAGGGCCCCTTTGACGATGATTGGCTTGCTCTGGCTGAAGTAGCGTTCGTACCAGGGCTGGAACTCGCCGGCCCGGTCGCCGGTGTTCTGGCCGATCTCGAACATGGCGCCGATGAAGACCTTCACCTTCACAGGCTCATCGGCAGAAGCGGACGATGCCATGGCAAACGTGAGTGAAAGGGCAGCTGCGGCGATTTTGGCTGACTTGTGAAATGACATGAGAAAACTCCTTGCGGCGAGGCTCACGGCTAAGCACGTCGCCAGTCAAAGGCCAAGGTTGACGAACGCGCGCCACACCAATCTTTGAATAGCCGAAGGGATCCTCTCAGGATCTCGTATTCAGATAACCGATGATGCGCCCTCTTCTGCAGCTGGTGCTGCCTTACCCTCGCATCAGGCGAGTATCGTCTGAGCCTACTGGTCTCTCCGTCGCGATCGCATGGGGTCGCCGGCTAACCGAATGCCTCATGAGGATCAGGGTGGCACTGCCTCGATCAGGTCCCATCAAGACCGGAGAAGTCGACATGGACCTGCCGTCCGGTGTCTTCCCCGGTACGCTTCTCTACCGCTGGGACATAGCCAACCCCGGCGGTGTTCACGAGGAAATCGATGGATCCGAATCGGGCCTTGCCTTCCTGGATGACGCGAGCGATGTCGTCCGGCTTTGTGCCATCGAGGGCGACGATGGCTGCCGTATGTGGGAAGGTATTTGCCAGATCCTGCACTGCCGCCGTATTGCGGGTTGCGAGGACCGCCAGATGACCCTGCCTGAGAACGGCTTTAGCCAAGGTTAGGCCAAGACCACGGGAGCTCTCGGCAATGAGCCAAACTGGACCTTTTGGTTTCTTCCTCGCAGGAGCGATGCCGCTGACATCGCCGGTTCGTAACCAGATGGGAACACCCATGATAGTCTCCGTTATGTCTACAGGAAAGCCACAGTCGACTGAATCCGCATCTCTCACTTGAATGTCACGAGCGGCTTTCCCTTCTCGACTAGGTACGTGGCGAGCTCCGACGCCTTGCCGGGGCCGACATTCCTGACCCAGTGGGAGGTTCCGGCCGGAATGAACAGGGCTTCGCCCGCGTTGAGCGTGACCGGGGGCCTACCCTCGAGGTTATATTCCAGCGTCCCTTCGAGGATGTACGCGACCTCTTCGCCCGGATGGGTGTGAGCGGCGGCCGTCGCTTCATGGGGGAAATCGACGCGGGTCTGGATGACCTCCCGCCCGGGTTGGCTTAGATCGTTCTGCAAGACATCGGTGCGGCCAATACCCGAGAACTGCATGACTTGGTTGGTCGGCTGCTGGGCCTGCGCCGACTGCAGCGTCAACCCGCTTGCAACGACCAGCACCGCTGCCGTGATCACTCGAGTTGCTTTCATGAGTTTATCCTTTCCTTGAGGCATGTGTCGGTGCTTCCATATGTAATCCGACGATCATTGATCGAAGTTTAGGACGCCACTTGCAGCCACGCGCTGAAGTGTTCCCGCTGTTCCCAGGAGGAGAACTGACCACCCCTGCCGACCTCGAAGACTACCGAGTGAAAAGAGCAACAATCGCGGGCAATTCCCTCGGGTCGGTGTCCCATGCACACGGCGCTACGGCAAGCGCCAGCACGGCTACGGCCGCTACGAAAATTCGTATCGATGGGTCCCTTCTCCTGTGCTCATGTTCGGCGGCTGGGCGCCGCCTGTGGAGCGACCCCGCGGCGGCACCCGAAGGGCGGCGTCACTTAGACGAGCGCGATCGTGACATCAATGTTGCCGCGCGTTGCCTTGGAATAAGGGCACGTCTGGTGCGCTTCGTCGACAAGGGCCTGCGCCGTTGCAGTATCGATGCCTGGCAGGCTCACCTTGAGGCGGGCCTGGAGGAAATAGGCGTCGCCAGTGTGTCCTACGTCGACCTCCGCATCAACCGCGTGGTTTTCGGGAAGAGCTATCTTCCTTTTGCTGGCTGCGATGCCAATCGCGCTGAGAAAGCAGGCCGACCACCCGGCGGCAAAGAGTTGCTCCGGATTGGTGCCGCTGCCTGTACTCCCGAAGTGGGACAGCTTGACATCAAGACGAGCGTCGTCGCTTCGGGACGCACCATCGCGGCCGCCAGACGTGTGGGTCTTACCTGTATAGAGGACCTTTTCGATGTTCGGCATGGTAGAGTATCCTTGCTGTGATGCTGACGGATCCGTCGATCAGCGGAGCCATGGAATGCTCGGACCAAGTATCCGGCATGTTTTCCGATCGGCCGAAAATGTAAGCCAGAGTTGCTTTCTACGTGTCTGACACATAATGCTACAAACATTCAGCTTGCGAGAACGGTACCGAGACTTCCTCGTTTCAGCTATGCTCCAACAGGCAGACCCTGAATGACCGTATTTGTATCCCTGTGTATCTGTGCTGCTCATCACTACAGAACCTTTCAGAAACCTCCCTGCAGAAACACACTGGAGACACATTGGCATTCGTTTCTGCGGTTCCGGTTCATTCAGCGGGGACAAATTATGGCAGAAAAGATCGACCATTTCCGTCGGCGCCTTGTGAGTGCTACAACATTAACCGTTGCGGCTGCTCAGCTCGGTGTCATAGGCGCGCGAGCCCAATCGGGCAGCCAGGCACCTTACCGCCTTCCAGCGGTCACGCCGGGCACCAACACGTCGTTCGCCTCCCTCAAGCAGGTCAACGCAGGCGTGCTGAATGTCGGCTATGCGGATATCGCCCCCCCTAATGGGACGCCGGTGATCCTCCTGCACGGCTGGCCTTACGACATCCATACCTATGTGGATGTGGCACCGCTGCTCGCCGAGGGAGGCTACCGGGTGATCGTGCCCTATCTCCGCGGCTATGGAACGACGCGTTTCCTGTCTGACGACACGCCCCGGAACGGCCAGCAGTCGGCGATCGCTGTCGACGTCATCGCCCTGATGGACGCTCTGCGGATCGAAAAAGCCGTCGTCGCGGGCTGCGACTGGGGGGCCCGGACAGCCAACATCCTCGCGGCGCTCTGGCCGGAACGCGTCAAGGCGATGGTTTCCGTCAGCGGTTATCTGATCGGCAGCCAAGAGCTCAACAGGATGCCCTTGCCGCCCAAGGCCGAGCTGCAGTGGTGGTACCAGTACTATTTCGCAACGGAGCGCGGTCAGGCCGGGTACGAGAAATACCGGAGTGATTTCGCGAGATTGATCTGGGAACTCGCTTCGCCGAAGTGGAACTTCGATGACGCCACATTCAACCGGAGCGCTGCGGCCTTCGACAACCCGGATCACGTCGCGATCACGATCCACAATTACCGGTGGCGGCTCGGATTGGCGGAAGGCGAGGCCAAGTACGATGCTCTCGAGAGGCGGCTCGCCGCGTTCCCGGTGATCGGCGTTCCGACGATCACCCTGGAAGGAGATGCCAATGGTGCACCCCACCCCGATCCGGCGGCTTACGCCAAGAAGTTCTCGGCCACGTACGAACATCGGCTGATCTCCGGTGGGATCGGCCATAACCTGCCGCAAGAGGCGCCGCAGGCCTTCGCGCAAGCCGTGGTGGACATTGATCGCGCCTGATACGGGGGTAGCAGCTCCATTGGCTGAACTCGCCGGTGCCTGGGTGATCGAGACCACCCACTCTCGAGAAACGGGCACCGGCGTGCACGCAATGAACCATAAAACATTGGTCAATTAGAACTGGGTCGCAATATCTCGAAAAGAGACGAACGGGATACTTGTTGACTTCAGCGGATACGCTCCACATTCCGTTCTCCGGGGTGACGGCAGGAGAGCCTCGACTGACTGAAGAGGTAACAGATCCAAAGGTTCCTCTGACCCTAAATTTGTTCTTCGCTTGACGGGTCTGCCAAAATTAGCCGGACGCATCGTTGGGCGGAAACTAGCTTCCTAACCAACCTTTCAGCACCAGCATCGTCGATGTCAGGTTCACGAGCGCTATTACAACAGTGATCATCAAGACAATGCGGCAGGCCTGAGGAGTTTCCCCGTTTCGGTTGCGCAAGTCGTTTCTTGAACTTTCGTTGTCCCTGATCGTCTCAGCTAAGATCCAAGCACTATCACTGGGTAATCCCACGGATTGCGTTACTTCGGTCATCAGGAAGCCGCCCACGTCATATGTTGGCGTCTTCACAGAGTGCGATGATCCTTCCGATCTTTGTGTCAGCAATGTCGGCAAGGACGCTGTTGGGTGAACTCGCTCGCACGCGACGCACCAGCGCGCTCAACTCGGCCAGCAAAGCTGGTGGATACTGCGAGTCGTCAACCCTGAACAAGCGGCCCATCGCATCAGGAAGCACTGATCGTATCTCGGTAACTTTGGGAGGGGATTCATTCAGGGGTTGGGACGAAGATGGATCGCCGATTATAGTTGTGGCGCTCGGTGTCGCCAGAAAACGATTAGAGTGACAGTTAATCTCTTCAGACATGTGTCTCTTCACTATGTTAAGTTGAGTGGGAAATAGCGGTCACAAGTATCTCCTTTGTTTCACGAACCGCAAAAATTGCATGCTGATGTATCATCCCGTACAAATGCGCCGGTCATGCCAGAGTTCGATCGTTTCCTATTCTGAAGGGCCGTCGCCTCTACAGTTTGGCTAGTTATGCAGACGCTTGGTCGCAATCCTTTTTGCCGCGTGATCGAAATCAATCAATCCGATGCCGCAGCTTGCTCGGGATCCCCAGCCGCTGCAAAGAGCCTGTGGGTCCGATTGCAACAAGAAGCTGCTTCCTTGGAAGCAGTTCCAAGCAAGCGGGGCTCAAGTCCGCGTCACGCCTCGGTTGTGTGAAACGAGTAGACGAAGCGGCCAGGCAATACAGCCGTAAGGGCAGAGCGCGAAACCAGCCGCTTGTGTGTTCGACAGCACTGCCCTGTACGGGTGACCTTCCGAACATGGCCGTGCTTCTCCTAGGGGAACGATCACTACCAGCCAAGCGCGAGCAATGCACCATGGGCGATTTTCCAGCCGCACCTCGGGAGCGGTGTGACGAAAAGCGGCCTCAATCCTACACGGAAAGACAGTTTTTGCTATCCCCAGACACAATCGAGATACGAGCCAGCGTCAGGGTCAGAAGCAACCCGCCTCACGCATGGAGAGGTCGGACGATGGAGAGCAAACGGTCTGGCCTCAGGAATCCGATTGAAGGATGTTATCATGCTTTTGCTTGGTTCTGTTGTGGCAGCGATTGCGCGGGTCGCCCGTCGCTACACTGTGGCAACCCCTGCTTCATGGCTCCTGCATCGCACAAAGCCTCAGGTATTCGGCGATGACGCGGTTTCCGGCGCAAAAAGATTTTTGACGCTCGACATTACGAATTTGGCCTCGGGTGAAACCAGCTCTCTCGGTTTGTTTCTTATGCCTCGGCCGTCCATCCTGCATGGCACAAGAGTTTACGGGGCAACAATTATCCATCAGGACTCCACCGTCTATTCCGCCTGGTTTATCACAGATGGATCTAACTGCCTGATCGTCTTCGTTGGCGCTACAATAGCCTCAAGTATCGAATTCAGGATGAAGCCTTGGTCGCGCAGAATCGCGATCGCCGGCTTGCTTCCAGATTCAGTTCCATTCTCCAGTAGCGACGATGCAGCCTCCACCTGCGTCTGGAGGTACTGCGCCGCAGCGCGATCAATCATCGATGTGGAACATCCGACGACCCGATCCGACCTCAGGCGAGTTCGCCGGCGTATAGCCAAGCTCCTTCATCCCGATCTGGTTTCGGGAAGCACGGTTGCCTGCCGCGCCCGCGCTATGGCGATCATGAATGCGGAACTGGACGAACTCGGGCTGCAGTTTCCAACGTAAGTGAATCCAGCCAATGATGGTTTCGCTCCGCCGAGTGTTCAATTCTGAAACCCCTTCGCCATGAGCTGCCGCTCAGCCGGAGTCGGGTTTCCGAGATCGACGATCCGGCCGCCTGTTTCCCTCCCCTTCACCATTGCTACGGCCCGTGATCCATCGGCTGCGATCAGGAAGGCGAGGTAATTGTCAGCGCACTTATCTTGTCAGCGCACTTATGCGGCTTGCAAATCCCACCCGCAAAGTACACCTTGCTATCCACCTGTACCTGCTCAACCGGCATGCCATTTCCTTCAAACCGGCCGAGCCAAGCGGTGCGTTTCAACCGGGCCGGCAAGATGTGCAGATAGGCTTGGTAATGAATCGGCATCTTCTTGCGGAGGTCCCATGGATAATCAGGGAAGCCAGCGGAAGCCGCCTGGATGGGGGTCCTCGCGCACAGGAGGGATCCCGCAGCCACAAGGCCGACGCCGAGAACGTACCTGAGAAACTGAATTGTCATTGCCGCCCCTTTGATCGCCTGCCGACCTTCTGGCCATGTCACGGATCGCCCGGGAATTTACCCAGGCAGCGTGGTCAGTCTACGCTGCGGACCAAGCCAAACTGCCGGTAGGGTAAATGCCGAGGCTGATCCCACCGTTCGCAGCAACCGCATCGGGCCGCTCTAAGATTCCTGATCAACCCGAACTCTCCTGTCGGCGTGAAACAGCTACTCGTGTGGCTTGCGAAAACGTTCTGGCATCTGGGAATTACTGGCAGGGTCTGTGTCGTGCCGCGACAAACGTGTGATCCGTGTACCATCCACCAAGGGCTGTAATCAGCCTCTAGGGCGTCAGCCCCCTCCTTCGGATAGGCGTTGTCACGTTAACCCGGACGTGAGATCGAGCGGTGTAGATGGTCTGCATGAGTCAGCCTATCAGTTACAAACGCCATCGATTCCCACCCCAGATCATCGCTCATGCGATCTGGTTGTACTTCCGTTTTCCTCTGAGCCTCCGGCTCGTCGAGGAGATGCTGCTCGAGCGCGGCATCCTCGTCTCCTATGAGACCGTCCGGCGCTGGGCGCTGAAGTTCGGGCCGGCGTACGCTTGCCGCCTTAGGCGCAAGGCACCCAGTCGCCGCGACATATGGCACCTCGATGAGGTCGTGGTCACGATCTCCGGCCAGAAGCACTGGCTCTGGCGGGCGGTGGATCAGGACGGCTATGTGCTCGATGAGGTTGTCCAGACCCGCCGCGACACCAAGGCCGCCAAGCGCTTGTTGAGGCGTCTCTTGCGCAAGCAGGGCTGCCCACCCCGGCGGATGATCACCGACAAGCTCGGCTCTTATGCTGCCGCCCGGCGTCAGGTCATGCCAGACGTCGCACACCGCTCGCACAAGGGGCTTAACAATCGCGCGGAAAATTCACATCTGCCGTTCCGGCGACGCGAGCGGGTGATGCAAGGCTTTCGATCGCCCAGGTACCTGCAGCGGTTCGTCAGCGTGTTCTCGGCCGTCCGCAACCTGTTCGTTCCACCCCGCTCCCGCCGCTCCGCCCGTGCGACCTACCTTCACCGCCTCAACGCCATGGCGGAATGGAAGTCTGCGGCCAACATTATTGCTTGAGCCTGTCCGGCGACCAAATCGGCCTTAATGCGCCTGGCGGCGGTTAACGTGATGTCGTGGATGGCGCCCTCCACCAGCGTCGGACATGCCAGAATGGGCATGTTGAAGAACCGGAGAGGATCCACGCTCATGTCTGAGATTGTCACAATCGGCCTTGATATCGCGAAGA
>NZ_JAMXFI010000042.1:0-61634 GCF_025460875.1 Microvirga yunnanensis | reverse complement strand
GAAAAGTGGCTCCGGTTTTCCGCACGATGCGCCGCTCAAGGAAGTGAGCATCGGATCCGATCCCGAAAGCGGGTCCACTTTTTGGGCCGATGCTCTAGGCGGCGGCCTGACTGCCGGGCCCGACCCATTCCCCGAACAGGCTGTTGGAGCCGGCCCGCGTGATCCGCACCGTCACGATCTCCCCGACCGCGTGGCGGTCGGTGTCGATCTGCACGGCTTGCAGATAGGGCGACTTGCCCGCCATCTGGCCCGGATGACGACCCGGCTTCTCCAAGAGAACGTCGAGGGTCTGCCCCACGGTTCCGTGGTTGAAGGCCTGCCGCTGCATTTCCAGCAGATTCTGCAGCCGGGCCAGACGCTCGGCCTTCACGGCTTCGGATACCTGCGCGTCGATCTCGGCGGCCGGCGTGCCGGGGCGGGGGCTGTACTTGAACGAGAAGGAGCTGGCGAAGCCCACATCGGCCACGAGCCGCATGGTCTCCTCGAACTCCGCATCCGTCTCGCCCGGGAAGCCCACGATGAAGTCGGACGAGAGGGCGAGAGCCGGCTGGGCGTCACGGATGCGCGCGATCAGGCGCCGGTACTCGTCGCCCGTGTGCTTGCGGTTCATCGCGTCGAGGATGCGGTCGGAGCCGGACTGCACCGGAAGGTGCAGGTACGGCATCACGGCGGGAATGTCGCGATGGGCGGCGATCAGGGCGTCGTCCATGTCGCGCGGATGGCTCGTGGTGTAGCGCAGGCGCGCGATGCCCGGTACCTCGGCCAGCCGGTGCAGCAGGCGGCCGAGCGACCAGACGGAGCCGTCCGGGCCCTCGCCGTGATAGGCGTTCACGTTCTGCCCGATCAGCGTCAGCTCGCGCACGCCCGCATCGGCCAGCCGCAGGGCCTCGTCGAGGATCTTGGCCACCGGCCGCGAGACCTCCGCCCCGCGGGTATAGGGCACCACGCAGAAGGTACAGAACTTGTCGCAGCCCTCCTGGATCGTGAGGAACGCCGACACGCCCCGGTTCCGGATCGCCGCGCTCGAGGGCTTGGGCAGGTGGTCGAACTTGTCCTCGATCGGGAATTCGGTGTCGACGACGCGCTCGGACCGAGGCTTCTTCAGGAGCTGCGGCAGGTTGTGATAGTTCTGCGGGCCCACCACCACGTCGACGGCAGGCGCGCGGCGGAGGATCTCCTTGCCCTCGGCCTGGGCGACGCAGCCCGCCACCACGACCTTCGTGTCCTGCCCGAGGGCCTCGCGCTCCTTCTTCATCTCGCGCACGCGGCCGAGCTCGGAATAGACCTTCTCGGCAGCCTTCTCGCGGATGTGGCAGGTGTTGAGGATGACCAGGTCCGCCTCCTCCATGGCGGCGGTTTCGCTGTAGCCCTCCGACGCCAGCATGTCGGCCATGCGCTCGGCGTCATAGACGTTCATCTGGCAGCCATAGGATTTGACGAAGACTTTTTTCACGGGGTCGGCCTGTGGTGAAAGGGTGAAGCCCCGTCTTTAAGCGCTTTGGGCCGGCATGAGAAGAGAGTTGCCTCTGTGACAGAGACAACACCCGGCGTGGCGCTTCCGTTATGCCTGGGTTCCCGGCTTCGGCCGAGCCGCCCGGCAGGCGATGATCGAATCGAGAAAGCCCGGAAAACGCCGGTCGAGGTCGGCCCGGCGCAGGCTGATCATGCGCTTCGTGCCTTCGGGCCGGACCCGGACCAGTCCGGCTTCGCGCAGCTTGGCCAGATGATAGCTCAGACCCGTCTTGGAGCCGAGATGCAGGAACTGGCTGCAGGTCATCGCGTCCTGCTCGCCCTGGGCCAGAAGCCCGATGATGGCCAGACGTGTCTCGTCGCCGAGGGCTGACAGGACATGGGCCAGCTCGATCTGATCGGCATGGGGATGGGGCAGGGACGTCATGCCGCTCAACATAAGGGGTTTCTCGCGTAGTTCAACATCCCTTGAACTAGTCCTTGACTTCGGAGAACGAGAGGTTCAATTGTTCAATGATAGTTGAACAAACCGGGTGGACCATGGACAAGCGTCTCTTCTGGCTGGCTCTCGGCACCTTCGCCATCGGGGCGGAGGGCTTCGTCATCGCGTCGCTCCTCCCGCAGATCTCCGAGGATGCCGGCGTCACCCTGATCGAGGCCGGCTACCTCGTGGTGGCCTTCGCCCTGGTCTACGCGACCGCCTCGCCGGTCCTGACGGCGCTCACCGCCGCACGGGACCGTCGCACGATCCTCACCGCAAGCGCCCTGGTCTTCGCTGCCGGCGCGCTGAGCGCCGCCTTCGCCCAGACCTACGCGGTTCTCCTCGTCGCCCGGATCGTGATCGCCTGCGCGGCCGGGCTCTACGCCGCGACCGCCCAGGCGACCGCGGTCGCGATCTCCCATGCCGACCACCGGGCGCGGGCGATCGCCATCGTGGTCGGCGGAACGTCGCTCGCCGTCGCGTTCGGGGCGCCCCTCGGGGCCTTCGTGGCCGGCTGGGCCGGCTGGCGGGGCACCTATGCGAGCATCGCCCTCGCGGGCGTGATCGCCGCCCTGGCGATCCGCCTCATGCTGCCGGAAGGGCTGCGCGGCACGAGGATGCCGCTCCGGAGCCGGTTCGCGGTCCTGGCGCAACCGGGGATCCGCCCGGCGCTGGCGACGACGCTGCTCTACATGACGGCGGGCTTCATGATCTTCACCTATATCGCCCCCATGACCCTCCAGGCCGCCGGCCTCGGCCGGTCCCTGCTGCCGACCGTGCTGCTGGTCTATGGCAGCGGCGCCGCCCTGGGAAACTATCTCGGCGGCCAGATGGCCGACCGTTGGGGCGCGCAGCGCATGGTGACGGTCGCGATCGTCCTCAATACGGGCATGATGCTGTTCTTCGCGCTCCTCGGGCATCTGCCCGACGGATGGGCCGGGCCGGCCTTCCTCGGCGCCCTGTTCCCCTGGGGCGTCATGTCGTGGTCCTTTCCGCCCGCCCAGGCGAGCCGGATCCTGGCGATCGCGCCGGGCAGCGCCCCTCTGGCGCTCTCGCTCAACGGCTCGGCGCTCTATTTCGGCGTGGCGCTCGGCTCGTTCATCGGCGGGCTGGTGCTGCGCTACGCGACCGTGGGAGATCTCGGCTGGGTGGCGGCTCTCTTCCTGGTCGCGGCGCTCGTCCTGGCCGGTGCCGGACGGCTGTGGCCGGCAGGTCTTCCGGCGGCCTGATCGGCGAGGGGGAGAGGGGGCGAAGGCCTGCCGCCTTCCTCAATCCCCGAAGGCACCCTCGACCGGGGCCGACAACGCGGCGTCGGCGGCCAGGATCTCGGACACGACTTTTGCGAAGGCCGGACGGGCGCCGAGCCGCGCATACCAGCCGGCCAGGGCCTCGTGCCCTCTCAGGGACGGGCCGCCGAGGCGGCGGGTCCAGAAGACGGGCATGAACACCGCGATATCGGCGGTCGAGAACGCGCCGCAGAGATAGTCCCTGCTCCGGAGCGCCCGGTCGAGCTCGGCGAAATGGCCGGCCAGGACCGGTTCGGCCTCCCGGGCCTTGGCTTCCTTGGCGTGCCAGCGCTCGAGATCGTCGGGCTTCGGCTCGGTCCGGTGCATCAGGAAACGCAGCGGCGCCAGCATGACCTCGTCGCCGAACACGTCGAAGAGCCGGCACCGGGCCCGCGCTGCCGGGGACTTCGGATAGAGCGCCGGATCCGGGTGGGCGTCTTCCAGGTATTCGAGGATGACCGTCGAATCGTAGAGAGACAGGTCCCCGTCCACGAGGACCGGGACTTGCCCCTTGGGATTGACGGCGAGCACGTCCGGGTTCTTCGGGCTGTAGCCGGCAGTCTGCGTGAACGGCACCAGGATCTGCTCGAACGCGAGCCCCTTCTCGTGAAGGGCGATCTCGACCTTGCGGGAGAAGAGGCTCACGGGGCCGGAATAGAGCTTCATCGGGGTGCCTTTCGGGATGTCATCGGCTGAACGCGTGCGGCAGGTGATCCTGCCAGGTGTCCACATTCAAGCCTTCCACATCGGCGCGCGACAACCCGATATCGGCAAGCTCCCGGTCGTCCATTTGGTACAGAGCCTTGGAGTTCCTGCGCGAGTCGAGCCAGGCCTCAACCCTGAGCAGGAACTGAAGCACGCTCCGCTTGCGCTCACGGCCGACCCCGTGGAACCCAAGATTTGCTGCGGCATGTCCGATCGCCATGGCGGGTCTCCTTCGATGGCGTTGCATTGAGTTGCATTGAAAGGAAATGTGCTCCCGTGATAGGTTATAAGCAAACGAGAACTTCTTGCGTAATACCCAAGTAAAACTTGGGCAAAGCTCCGGATTTGCCATGTCCCGCCGACGCCTTCCGCCCCTGAACGCCCTGCGCGCCTTCGAGGCTGCGTCCCGCCACCTGAACTTCGAGAAGGCGGGCGACGAGATCGCCGTCACGGCGAGCGCCGTGGGCCAGCAGGTGAAGGCCCTCGAAGCCTGGCTCGGACGCCCGCTCTTCGTCCGCCAGCCGAGCCGCGGCGTGGCGCTGACGCCCTTGGGGCAGGCCTATGCCGCGTCCCTGTCGGACATCCTCGACCGGCTCGATCACGCCACGGCCCAGGCCCTGCGCCCGGAAGCCCCCCATGTCATCACGGTCAGCGCTATGCCGAGCCTGACGTCGAACTGGCTCATCCCGCGGCTCGGGTCCTTCCAGGCGCGCCACCCGGACTTCGACGTCCGAGTTTCGGTCTCGATGCAGCTCACCGATTTCGCCCGGGAGGACGTGGATATTGCGATCCGCTTCGGCCAAGGCGCCTATCCGGGCCTGCGCACCGACCTGCTGATGGACGAATACTTCTTCGCGGTGTGCAGCGCGGGCCTGCTGGGCGATCCGGAGCGGCCCCTGCGCGAGCCCGCGGACCTGCGCCGTCACACCCTCATCCACGAAGCCGTCGGCGGGGTGCCGGACTACACCACCTGGGACCGCTGGCTCGCGGCTCTCGGCGTCACGGGTGTCGACACCTCCCGCGGCCCGCGCTTCACCCACACCTATCTCTGCCTGCAGGCCGCCGCGTCCGGCCAGGGCGTGGCCCTCGCCACCAACGTGCTGATCGGCGACTACCTGCAGGCCGGGCGCCTGGTTCAGCCCTTCCCGCAGCAGGTGAAGGGGGCCTACCAGTATTACGTGGTCTGTCCCGAAGCCACCGCCGACCGGCCGGCGCTGGCCGCCTTCCGGGCCTGGCTCATGGAGGAGGCGAAAGCGTCCGGCGTGGAGGCGACGCGGGGGTGAACGGCCTCAAGCCGCCTTCAGGGCGCGGCGCACCTCGGCCTCGGCGGACGCGGTGGCCTGCTTGCGGTTGCCGTTGAACGGGATCGGCTCGCCCCAGGTGACCACCACGTCGAGGGGGACGCCTTGGACGAACAGCTTCAGGTGGGGCGCGAGATCCATGTCGCCGTACCAGGCGATGAAGGGGCGCTCCCGCCGGGTCACGGGCAGGCCGTTGCGGCGTGTATACGCGATGGCGAGCGGCTGGAGGAACACCCGCTCGACGTCGTCATGCATGAGGGCCGTCTGGGCCGCGCCCACCAGGGACGAGCGGAAGGGCAGGAGGCGGTTGCCGTCGCTCGTGGTGCCCTCCGCGAACAGCACGATCACCTCGCCCTTGACCAGCCGGTGGGCGAGCGCGTCGTTCACCTCGGCGGTGGCCTTGCGGCGCTGGCGGTCGATGAAGACCGAGCGCTGGAGCCGCGCGAACAGGCCGACCACCGGCCAGCCCTCGATCTCGGATTTCGCGATGAAGGAGAGCGGGTGGAGGGAGCCGATCACCGGAATGTCGAGCCAGGAGACGTGGTTCGACAGGACGATGGTCGGCGCATCGGTCGGCGGTGTTCCCCGCTCGATCACGCGCACGTTGAAGATCGTCAGCAGCGCCCGGTGGAACCACACGGGCAGCCGGTGCAGCATGGACGACCATCCGAAGCGCAGAGCCAGCATCTGCCAGGGCACGAGCACGAGGCTGCACAGGCCGAGCAGAAGGAGCCGGAAGACGACGCCGGGTCTCGTCACGCGTCGTCCTTGTCGAGCGGCACCGCGTAGAGCTCGAGCCGATGATAGACGACCCTGTAGCCGAGCCGCTTGGCGATCTCGTTCTGCAGCGCCTCGATCTCCTCGGACCGGAACTCGATCACGGCGCCGGTTTCCAGGTTGATGAGGTGATCGTGGTGCTCCCGCGCGGCCTGCTCGTAGCGCGAGCGTCCGTCGCGGAAATCGAGCCGCTCGAGGATTCCCTCCGTCTCGAAGAGTTTCACCGTGCGGTAGACCGTGGACAGGGAGATGCGGTCGTCCACCTCGGCGGCGCGCCGGTGCAGCTCCACCACGTCCGGGTGGTCCTCGGCCGAATCGAGGACCTGCGCGATGATCCGGCGCTGGCCGGTCATGCGCAGGCCCTTGTCGCGGCAGGCGCGCTCGATGGCGTCCGACCGGCGCGTTTTGGCGGATATGCTGTTCCGTGTGACCAAGGCTCGAATGACTCCTTGCGGAGGCTTATAGGCGAGGGAAGCGAGGCGGGCTATAGGTCCAGGGCCATGGTCAGCGCGGCCACCGTCGTTCCATCGGCTTTCCGATAATAGCCGTCCCTCCGTCCGATGTCTCGAAAGCCCAGGCGGCGGTAGACGGCGAGGGCCGGCGCATTGCCTTCCTCGACCTCCAGGTGGATCCGGGCCACCCCCCGGCGCGCGAGCGCGTCGAGGTGGCGGGAGAGCAGCGGGCGGGCATGGCCCTTCCCCCGCGCCTCCGCGGCGATCGCCACCGTGATGATCTCCGCCTCGTCGAGCACGATCCGCGACAGGGTGAAGCCGACCGGTTTCGCCGTGCGTCCGAGAAAGAGGCCGTCGGCCACAACGCCGCGCTCGCCGAGCAGGCGCTCGAAGTCGAGGGTGCTCCAGGGGCGCGCGAAGGCCGAAGCGTGGATCGCTGCCAGACGGGCGGCCGCCTCGGTCCCGACGGCTTCGATGCGCGGGGCCGGCGGATGGATGAACCGGTCGAGAATGCTCATGGGGGGATGCTATGGCGGGGATGCTATTGCCGGGCGATCCGGGCCCCATCCTGCGGCTTGGCGTCGGGCTCGCGCAGGTAGAGGGGCTTCGGCAGGGCCTGGTTCGGATCGGCCAGCGCGCCGAGGCGGGCCACCCAGGCGATGTCGGGAAAGCCCGCGATGTCATTGATGTGGGCCTCGACCCCCTGAGCGCGGGCTTCGGCCGCCAGCATGGCCGAGGCGGATCCGGCGACGAGGATCGGGCCGGATCCAAGGAGCCGGATCGCATCGCGGTAGGTCATGAGACCCGGCGGGATGATCGTGCGCCCGCCCGGCGCGATCGCCTGGATGTAGATGTGGCCGTGCTTGGCGTCGATGGCCGCGGTGAAGAGCCCGCGTCGGTCGCCCACCATCAGGGGCGCCAGGAAGGCCGACAGGGTCGCGACCCCCACCACGGGAATGCCGGCCGCCAGGCCGATGCCGCGGGCGGCCGCGATGCCGACCCGGAGGCCCGTATAGCTGCCGGGCCCGACCGTGACGGCGACCCGGTCCAAGCTCTCGAAGCCACCCTCGACCTGGGCCGAGAGCCGGTCGAGCAGCGGCATCAGGGCCTCGGCATGGCCGCGGTCCATGGGGATGGTCTCGGCGGCGAGCGGCACGGGCTGCCCGGCTTCGACGATGCAGGCCGAGCAGGCGCCGAGGGCGGTATCGATGGCAAGGACGCGCAACATTCGTCTCCGTCAGGTCTGCGCCTTTCTTTAGAGCATGAGTCGGAGAGGAGGGAACCCGGTTTCTTGCCGCTCGACCGTCATGGTCCGTCAGGCGATGGCGCAGAAATCCTCGAAGGAGAGGCGCGGCTGGCGCGGATGGAGCTTCTCAGGGATGCCGTAGCCCAGATTGACAAGGAAGTTGGACTTGGCTTTCCCGTCCGGGAAGAACGCCTCGTCGACCCCGTGGCGGTCGAACCCGCCCATGGGGCCGCAATCGAGCCCGAGCGCGCGGGCCGCCATGATGAGATAGGCGCCCTGGAGGCACGAACCCTGGAAGCCCGCCCGTTCGATGGCTTCGGGCTTGCCGGCGAACCAGCCACGCGCCTCGGGGCTGTTGGGCGCCAGGGTGGGGAGCTTCTCGTAGAACGCCGTGTCGTAGGCGACGATCACGGTGGCGGGCGCGCTCATGGTCTGACGCACATTGCCCTCATCGAGATGAGGCCTCAGCCGCTCCTTGGCCTCCCGCGACACCACGAAGACGAAGCGGCCGGGCGAGGCATTGGCGCTCGTCGGGCCGAGCTTCGCAAGATCGGCGACCGCGCGCAGGGTCTCCTCCGGGATCGGGCGGTCCTGCCACTAGCGCATCGGACGGAAAAGTGGACCCGGTATTCACTAGCGTGGCCCTTCGGGTCACTTGCGCGGCCCGCTGGGTCCGCCTCATCCGATGCGCCGGTCAAGAGTGGGAGCCTCGGATGAATCCCAAAAGTGATGTCCACTTTTCACGTCCGAGGCCCTAGCGATGGGTGCGGGCCTGGCGGAAGAGCCGGTCGAGAGCGGGATCGGGCAGGGCGGGCAACGGGAGACTCCAAAGAAAAAGCGCGGCCGACGCAGCCGCGCTTCGAGGACTGAGTGTGCTTCAAGAGCTGAATGTCTTGGGCTGGATCAGACGGCCTGCACCTCGCGCACGTCCGGCAGGAAGTGGCGCAGCAGGTTCTGGATGCCGTGGCGCAGGGTCGCCGTCGAGGACGGGCAGCCCGAGCAGGCGCCCTTCATGACGAGGTAAACGGTGCCGTCCTTGAAGCCCCGGAAGGTGATGTCGCCGCCGTCGCCCGCCACCGCCGGGCGGATGCGGGTCTCGAGCAGCTCCTTGATGGTCTCGACCGTGGCGGCATCGGCATCGTCGAAGAACTCCTCGCCGTCCTCCTCCGTGGCCCCGTAGCCGTTGGCGAAGAGCGGCGCGCCGGTCATGAAATGCTCCATGATCGCGCCGAGGATGGCCGGCTTCAGGTGCTGCCACTCGCCGTCCGCCTTCGTGACGGTGACGAAATCGTAGCCGAAGAACACGCCGGTCACGCCCGGAACGGAAAAGAGCCGCTGGGCGAGGGGCGAGATCTCGCCCTGCTCGGGCGTCTTCGCCTCGAACGTGCCTTCCGGCATCACGACGCGGCCGGGCAGGAACTTCAAGGTGGCGGGATTGGGGGTCGCTTCGGTCTGGATGAACATCGCTTCTCTCGTCCTCTGCGCCGGTTCAAGGCCGGCCGAGTAGGGGTGTTAGAATCGTTCTAACAGGTTCCATGTCCAATGTGGAATGGATGCCGGCGGATTCCAAGGGGAGAATGGGTGTCCGGGCGGCATGCCGGGGCTGCAGGATCCGGCCGTGCGGCAGCCGGCGAAGGTCAGCCTGCCAGCGCGTCGATCTCTTCATCGGTCAGGCTGCCCGGCACGATCACGATGGGAACCGGGAAGGAGGCGGCCGAACGGCCGGCAAGGGTCGAGACCAGGGGGCCGGGTCCTTCCTTGGCGCTGCCCGCAGCCAGCACCAGGAAGGAGATGTCCTCGTCCTCGTTGATGAGCTTCATGATCTCGTCGGCCCGAACGCCCACCCGGATCACCTGCTCGGGATCGACGCCGGCGGCGCTGCGGGCCTCGCGGGCGGCCGCATCGAGCTGCTTCTGCGCCTCCTCGCTTGCCTCCTCGATCATCGCCTCGCCGACGCCGAGCCATTCGAAATTGTCGGGCGGATCCACGACCGCCAGCATGATCATGCTGGCGCCGGTGCGGGCCGTTCGCCGCGAGGCGAAATGGACCGCCCGGGCGCATTCCGGCGTCTGGTCGACCACCACCATGAATTTCGGGCGATGGCCCGATTCGTAGGATCGACGTTTGCCGCTCACAGCCAGCTCTCCTGCATCACCAGAGCATCGGCCCAAAAGTGGAAGGCACTTTTGGGATCGAATCCGATGCTCCATCTGTTCGCTGGCGCATCGTTTCCGCGGAAAACCGGATCCACTTTTCCGCACGATGCGCTAGATGCTGCCCTGCCGTCATGGCGAGAGCAAGCCCGACCATCAGCGCGCACGCACGAAGCCGACGATATCCTTGACGGCGTCCATGGTCACCGACGCAATGGCCCGGGCCCGGGCCGAACCGTCCGCGAGCACCGCATCGATATGGCCGGGATCGGCCATGAGACGGCGCATCTCGTCGGCCACGGGGGAGAGCTTCGTCACGGCCACGTCCACGAGGGCGGCCTTGAAGCCGGAAAACTGCGAGCCGCCATGCTGGCGCAGCACCTCGTCCGGCGTCGTGTCCATGAGGGCCGCGTAGATCGCCACGAGGTTCTCGGCCTCGGGCCGGGCCTTCAGGCCCTCGACCTCGCTCGGCAGCGGCTCGGGATCGGTCTTCGCCTTGCGCACCTTCTGGGCGATGGTGTCGGCGTCGTCGGTCAGGTTGATGCGCGAGTAGTCGGACGGGTCCGATTTCGACATCTTCTTGGAGCCGTCGCGCAGTGACATGACGCGGGTGGCGGGGCCCTGGATCATCGGCTCGGTCAGCGGGAAGAAGGCATCGCCGAAACCGTTCGCGGCAATCGATTCCGCCCAGTCGTTGTTGAACTTCTGGGCGATGTCGCGGGTCAGTTCCAGGTGCTGCTTCTGGTCCTCGCCCACCGGCACGTGGGTGGCCCGGTAGACCAGGATGTCGGCCGCCATCAGGTCCGGATAGGCGTAGAGGCCGACCGAGGCGTTCTCCCGGTCCTTGCCCGCCTTGTCCTTGAACTGGGTCATGCGGTTGAGCCAGCCGAGCCGGGCCACGCAGTTGAACACCCAGGCGAGCTCCGCGTGCTGCGGCACCTGGGACTGGTTGAACACGATGTGGCGCTTGGGATCGATGCCGGCGGCCAGGAACGCGGCGGTCACCTCGCGGATCTGGCGGGTGAGGTCGGCCGGGTTCTGCGGCACGGTGATCGCGTGCATGTCGACGACGCAATAGATGCAGTCGAAGCTCTCCTGCATGGCGACGAAGCGCTTGATGGCGCCGAGGTAATTCCCGAGATGGAGATTGCCGGTGGGCTGAACGCCCGAGAACACCAGCTCCTTGAACTGCGCCATCGTGTTGAACTCCGACAGAGGGCAGGCGCGGGTTTCAGAGTCAACCGCCAACCGCCCCGGATAGGTCTGACTTCTTGTCCCGGAGCGACGTGCGGGTCTTCCGCGTCCGATCGCTCCATCGAGGCGCGCCTTATGACAGGGCCGTGCCACGATGCAAGGGTTCTCGTGATGTTTTCCGGGTTCTCGTGATGTTTTCCGGGTTCTCACGATTGTTTCGTGAGCGCGGTCCAATCGTCCCGGGTCAGGGCGCCGGTCGCCACGGCGGCAAGGCCGTAGACCGCGAGGCCCGCCAGGCAAAGCCCCGCGAGGGACAGGGTGCCGATCTGCGGGAGGACGCGCGTGGCGGCCTCGAGTCCGAGGCCCATCGCGGCCGCCGCCGCGGCGATCCGCACCACCCGCCCGGCCAGGGCCCGGTCGGGCGACCAGAGGCTGTATCGGCGAAGGCCGACGGCCACGGCGGCTGCATGGCCCAGGCAGCCGATGCTCACCCCCAGGGCGATTCCGGCCGGGCCCAAGGGCCAGGCGAGGGCCAGGGCGGCCGCGACCGTGACGGCGAGGCCGAAGGCCGCCGCCGCGACGGCGGCCTTCAGGGAGCCGCGGGCGAACAGGGTCTGGCTCAGCACCTTGGCCGCGGTGGCGAAGGGCAGGCCGACGCTCAGGGCCATGAGCACCAGGGCGGTGCCCTCGGCGTCGGCGGATCCGAACGCGCCGCGCTCGAACAGCACGCGGCTCATGGGCCCGGCCAGGATGATCAGGGCGGCGCTCGCCGGCAGGGCGAGCAGAAGGGAGACCTCGATCGCCCGGTTCTGCGCCGCCACGACGGCCCGCATCTCGCCGGCCCGATGGCGGCGGGCCAGTTCCGGCAGGAGCAGGCTCGACCCGAGAGCCGCCATCAGCCCGAGCGGCAGCTGCACGACCCGCTCGGCGTAGTAGAGCCAGGACACGCCCGAAGGCCAGAACGAGGCGATCTGGGTCGCCGCGAGGAGGAAGAGCTGCACGGCCCCGCTGGCCGCCAGCACGGGAAAGCCGGCGAGAAGGAGGCTCTTCAGCAGCGGCGACCGGCGCGGCCTGCGCAGGCGCACGAGCCGGACACGGCCGCTCCGCAGGGCCGCAGCCACGAGAGCGAGCTGGATCAGCCCCGCGAGGCTCGACGCTCCCGCGAGCCAGGCGGCCTTCCGCGCGAGCGGGAGGGGCGCGACGACCTCCAGGGCCAGGAGCGTCAGGATCAGGCCGCCGTTGACGGCGAGCGGCGCGAGGGCCGTCGCGACGAAGCGTCCGTGCAGGTTCAGGATGGCGGCCCCGATGGACGCGAGGGCCGCACAGGGCACGATCGGGAAAGCCAGGCGGGTATAGAGCGCCACCAGGGCCAGGGTTCCGCCGTCCTCGTGCAGCCCCGGCACGAGCAGCAGGGCGAGCGCCCCCGCGCCGAGCTCCACGAGGGCCGTGAGCCCGACGAGCGCCAGCCCGAACACGCCCAGCACGTCGCCGGCCGTGACGGCGGCCTCCTCCGGCTCCAGGCGTCCGAGGGCCGGGATCAGGGCCGCGTTGAGCCCGCCCTCGCCCACGGTACGGCGGACGAGGTTGGGCAGGCGAAAGGCCGCGAGGAACGCATCCGCCACGGGCCCCGCGCCCAGGGCCTGGGCGAACAGCATGTCCCGGACGAAGCCGAGGACGCGCGAGGCCACGGAGCCGAGGCCGACCAGGAGCGAGGAGCGGATGAGCGACATGCCCGGGGCTTAACGGGTCCACCGACCGGCCGCAACTTTCCCCGCTCCGACGCGGGAAGGCGTGGTGCAGCCAACGGAACCTCCGCGTATGGCCCCCGCCCGTCCCGACGTCCTGACACCCTCCGCACGTCATCACCGGCCCTGTGCCGGCCATTCCGATCCGGTGAGGGTCGGCGCTTCAATCCATCGGGATCACCGGGACAGGCCCGGTGATGACACGGAGGGGCAGGGTCGAGTGGCGCGACTCTTCCCTAATCATGGCCGGGCTCGTCCCGGCCATCCCGATCCGGGAAGGCGCTGCGCTTCGAACGATCGAGATCACCGGGACGAACCCGGCGGCGACGGGAACGGGGACGCAGCGTTCGCTACCCTCTGGCCCGGGCGATGGCGTCGCGCTTCTGCTCTAGGCTCATGCCGCCGATATAGGCCTGCGTGCCGATCAGGAACGACGGAGTCGCGACGAGCCCGAGATCGTTGCCGGTCGCGAAGGCGTCCTTCATCCAGCCGGTGGTCGTCTCGCTGTCGGCGAGTTCCGTCATGCGCTTCATGTCGCCGCCGAGGCGCTCGGCCTCCGCCAGGGCCCGGGCTCCGTCGACCGTGCCGCGCAAGGAGAACAGGGCCAGGTGCAGCGGCAGGTAGCGCCCGGGGCCGGCGAGCTGCAGATAGGCCAGGGCCGCCCGGGTGGCGGCGACCGATTGCGGGCTCAGCACGGCGAAATTCACCAGCACGTAGGAGAGCTCGGGCTCGGCCTTGAGCAGTTCGGGCAGGGCCTGCGCCGAGCGTTTGCACCAGGGGCAGTTGTAGTCGAAATACTCCACCATGATCACGTCGCCATGCGGGTGGCCGAGGCGCACGGCCGAGGGCAGGCTCAGGGCGTTCTCTATCAGCTCCACCGGGATCAGCTGCGGCTCCGGGGCGGCTTGCGCGAGGACGGGAACTTTCGTGCCGGACAGGGCGAGGCCGGCGAGAACGACGCGGCGGGACAGGATCATGGGCGGAACTCACGTAAGGAAAGTCTCTCGTGCCGTCCGATCATGGCGCTGGCAAGGCCAAGGTTGGCTTTCTCGCGCCGCCGTGAAGCAGGGTGCCCGGGACGATCCTCACACGCCCACCCACGAGGTGACGAAGTGCGGCACGTTCCCGGCCGGCATGGGGCGGCCGAAATGGTAGCCCTGCACGAGATCGCAGCTCATGCGCTGCAGGAGCGTCGCCTGGAAGGCGGTCTCGACGCCCTCGGCCACCACCTCGATGCCGAGATTGCGGCCCAGGCTCAGGAGCGCCCGGACGATGGCGGCGTCGTCCGCATCGGTCTCCAGGCCGCCCACGAAGGTCCGGTCGATCTTGATCGCGTCGACCGGGAAGCGCTTGAGGTGCGACAGCGACGCGTAGCCGGTGCCGAAATCGTCGAGGGCGATCGTCACGCCCTCCGCGCACAGGGCCCGCAGGGCGCGCTCTACGTATTCGGCGCCGGAATCGAGAAACACGCTCTCGGTGACCTCCACCTCGAGGCAGCGGGCCGGCACCTCCATGCGTCTCAGGTCGTCGAGCACCCGCTCGGCATAATTGTCGCGCCGGAACTCGGCGGCCGACACGTTGATCGCGATGCGCCCGACATCGAGGCCCGCATCGAGCCAGCCGCGGATGTCTCGGAAGATGCATGAGCGCATGCGCTCGCCGATGGCGGTGCCGAGCTCGGTGTCGTTGAAGGCGGGCGCGATCATTTCCGGCGACTGGATTCCGCCGTCCGGATGATGCCAGCGCAGGAGCGCTTCGAACCCGCTCAGCGCGCCCGTGGCCAGCATCACCTTCGGCTGATAGAACGGCACGATCCAGTCCGATGCCACCGCCCGCACCGCCACGTCGAGGGCCGAGGCGGTCCGTTGCGACTCCTCGCGCATGGTCGCGACGAACATCCTGAACGAGCCGCGTCCTGAGGTCTTGCTGCGGTAGAGCGCCAGATCGGCCTGCTTCTGGAGCTCTTCCGGGCTCATGCCGGTGCCGACCGAAACCGCACCCCCGATGCTGGTGCGGCAGTCCAGCAGCTTGCCGTCTCGCTTCAGGGGCTCCTGCATGCGGGCCAGGATGGTGTCGGCCATCCGGGTCACGTCCCCCTCGCCGGCGATCTCCGGCAGGATGACGGCGAACTCGTCACCGCCGAGACGGGCGATCGTGTCCGCGGAGTCTGCGACGCTGCGCAGGCGCTGGGCGAACTCCTTCAGGAGAGCGTCCCCGGCATCGTGACCGAACCGGTCGTTGATCTGCTTGAGGTGGTCGAGGTCCATCACCAGAAGGCCTGTCGCCCGGGACGGACCCGAGGTTCCGTCGAGCGCCTGCTGCAGGCGCTCGCGGAACAGCCTGCGGTTGGCGAGGCCCGTGAGATCGTCGTGGTGGGCCGCCCAGCGGAGGGTTTCCTCCGTGAGCTTGCGGTCGTGGATGTCCTCCACCGTCCCGTACCAGCGGATCACGGTTCCGTCCCCGGCGCGCCGGGCCGCCGCCCGGGAGCGGAACCAGCGATAGGTCCCGTCCGCCATGCGCAGGCGATAATCCACGTCGAGCTCCTGGCCTGTCGCCAGGGAACGGGACCACCGGTCCAGGGTGAGGGGCAGGTCGTCCGGATGAAGCGACCGGGTCCAGCCGGAGCCGAGCGCATCGTCCATGGCCGTGCCGGTGCGATCGCACCAGCGCGACGAGACGTCGAGGAGATTGCCCTGCGGATCGGCCGTCCACGAAATCTGAGGATTGAGCTCGACGGAGTGGCGGTGATGCGCCTCGCTTTCGCGCAGGGCCGCGTCGTCCCGCTGCCGCTCCAGGGCCAGCGCGGCCAGATGCAGCACGGCCTCCATGCGCTCCATTTCGTCGCAGGTCGGGGTGCGGGGCTCGTCGTAATAGGAGGCGAACGTGCCGAGCACGTCGCCGGACCGGGAGACGATCGGCTTCGACCAGCAGGCCCGGAGATGGTGGGACAGGGCGAGTTCGCGCCAGGGCGCCCAGAGGGGGTCCGACGCGATATCGGTGACGATGACGCTGCTGCGGGTGTGAACGGCCGTCCCGCAGGATCCCGCCACCGGACCGGTCCTCAAGCCGTCGACCGCGGCATTGTAGGCGGCCGGCAGGCCGGGGGCGGCGCCGTGCCGGAGCCGTCCATGCTCCGGATCGTGCAGCAGGACCGAGCACCGCGCGCCGGGCAGCTGCGCTTCCGCCAGCCGGCAGAGCGCGGCCAGGATGTCCCCGAGCGCCTGGCCGGCGGCAACCATCTCCAGCACGCGGGCTTGACCCTGGAGGGTCAGCTCCGCCTCCTTCCGGTCGTGGATGTCTTCCGTGGTGCCGTACCAGAAGGCGATCGCCCCGGTGTCGTCGCGCCGGGCCGCCGAACTGGAGCGGCACCAGCGGAAAGCCCCGTCGGCCGTCCTGATCCGATATTCGCATTGATAGGGCGACCCGCTGGCGAGACTCTCGCGTCTGGACTGGAGCAGCCGGGGCAGGTCGTCGGGGTGGACCAGCTTCACCCAACCGTTGTCGACCAGCTGCTCGGGCGGCAGACCGATCCACTCGGCCCAGCCGGGCCCGACCTGAACCACCTTCCCGTCCGAATCGGCCAGCCAGGGAATCTGCCGGCTCAAGGCGAACGCATATTGATACAGACTATCGTCGATGCTCGGATTAATCCTCTGCGTCAGGAGCAAATCTTCCCGAGATGTCTCACGTGCCGAGGCGAGTCCGACGTCCTCATTCCAATGCATAGGGCAAACCAGGATGCCGCAAATATCGAATAAATTCTTGGCCTATATTGTGAGTCCTGTCCATCAGGGCGAACGGCGCGATCCGCCCTCTCCAGGGAGCTGGAGAAGCTGAACTCGACTGATGCTTTACAGGTAAGGTTAAGCGCGCGTCCGAGACCGGGGACGCCCAAGGCGGGAAGGCCAGCCGGAGCCCTTCCGCCCGTCGTCCGACCGCCTCAGCCCTCTTCCCCGGTCACGCCCGCGGCATCCTGGGCCTTGAGCACCTCGGGGCGCGGCATCGAGATGATGTTGTAGCCCGAATCCACGTAGTGGATCTCGCCGGTCACGCCGTTGGAGAGGTCCGACAACAGGTAGAGGGCCGAGCCGCCGATATCCTCGATGGTCACCGTCCGGCGCAGGGGGGCATGGGCCTTCTGGTAGGTGAACATGAGGCGGGCGTCCGAGATGCCCGCGCCGGCCAGCGTTCGCACGGGGCCGGCCGAGATCGCGTTGCAGCGGATCCCCTGGGGGCCGAGATCGGACGCGATGTAGCGCATGGAGGCTTCCAGGGCCGCCTTGGCCACGCCCATCACGTTGTAGTTGGGCATGACCCGGGTCGAGCCGCCATAGGTCAGGGTCAGGAGCGACCCGCCGTTCCTCATCCTCTTGGCGGCGCGCTGGGCGATTTCCGTGAAGGAGAAGCAGGAGATCACCATGGTGCGCGAGAAGTTCTCCCGGGTGGTGACGTCCACATAGGAGCCCTTGAGCTGCGACTTGTCGGAGAAGCCGATCGCGTGGACGACGAAATCGAGGTTCTCCCACTGCCGGTCCAGGGTCTCGAACACCGCATCGACGGAGGCGATGTCCTCCACATCGCAGGGGATCACCAAGCTGGAGCCGAGCGACTGCGCCAGGGGAGCGACCCGCTTGCCCAGAGCCTCGCCCTGATAGGTGAAGGCGAGCTCCGCCCCGTGCTGGGCCAGGGTCTTGGCGATGCCCCAGGCGATGGAATGGTCATTGGCGACGCCCATGATGAGGCCGCGCTTTCCTTGCATCAGACCGGTCACTTGGGTCCCCCTATGCATCGGCTCCATGGTGCGACGCCAATTGTTATGAAAGTGTGCATCGCGAGCCGGAATGTCGGTATGATTCAGCGTGTCCATGCGAGGTCCCCTTGGGTTCGTTGGGGCATCGCATGCAGCTGTCTCAGGTTTATGACGGTAGAGCATCGGACCCAAAAGTGGAAACCACTTTTGGGATTCATCCGATGCCCCCTTTTGAAGAGCACATCGTCCGAGCGGACCCGAAGGGCCACGTCAGTGACCCGCTTTCGTCCGCATGATGCTTTACCCGTTGAACCGGCTGAAGACGAGTGTGGCATTGGTGCCGCCGAAGCCGAAGGAGTTCGACAGGACCGTGTCGATCCTGGCATCGTCGATCCGCTTGCGGACGATGTTCATGTCGGCGAATTCCGGATCGAGCTCGTCGATATGGGCGCTCTCGCAGATGAAGCCGTTGTTCATCATGAGAAGCGAGTAGATCGCCTCCTGCACGCCGGTGGCGCCGAGCGAGTGGCCGGTGAGCGATTTCGTCGCGGAGATCGGCGGGCACTTGTCGCCGGCGCCGAAGACCGTGCGGATCGCCTCGATCTCCTTCTGGTCGCCCACCGGGGTCGAGGTGGCGTGCGGGTTGATGTAGTCGACCGGATTGTGGACCTCCTTGAGGGCCATGCGCATGCAGCGGATCGCGCCCTCGCCCGAGGGGGCCACCATGTCGTAGCCGTCCGAGGTCATGCCGTAGCCGACGATCTCGCCGTAGATCCGGGCGCCGCGCGCCTTGGCGTGCTCCAGCTCCTCCAGCACCAGCACGCCCGCCCCGCCGGCGATGACGAAGCCGTCGCGATTGGCGTCATAGGCCCGGGAGGCGCGGGACGGGGTATCGTTGTACTTGGTCGACATGGCCCCCATGGCGTCGAACAGGTTGGACATGGTCCAGTCGAGGTCCTCGCAGCCGCCGGCGAACATCACGTCCTGCTTGCCGTACTGGATCATCTCGTAGGCGTTGCCGACGCAGTGGTTGGACGTCGCGCAGGCGGACGAGATCGAATAGTTCACGCCCTTGATCTTGAACCAGGTCGCCAGCGTGGCCGATGCCGTGGACGACATGGCCTTCGGGACCGCGAAGGGGCCGATGCGCTTGGGGCCCTTCTCGCGGGTGATGTCGGCGGCTTCCATGATGATGCGGGTGGACGGACCGCCCGAGCCCATGATGATGCCGGTGCGCTCGTTGGAGATGTCGCTCTCCTCGAGGCCGGCGTCCCGGATCGCCTGGTCCATGGCCACGTGGTTCCAGGCCGTGCCCCGGGCGTGGAAGCGCATGGCGCGCCGATCGACGATCTCCTCAGGGTTGAGGCTGGGAGCCCCGTGAACCTGGCAGCGGAAGCCGTATTTCGTGTAGTCCTCGGCCTTGCTGATGCCGGACTTCGCTTCACGCAGGGAGGCCAGAACCTCCTGCGTGTTGTTGCCGATGGACGACACGATGCCCATTCCGGTGACGACGACCCGCCTCATAGCCTAACCTCTTCAAAGGATCTTCACTGCCAGCCTCAACCATTTCACACGTAAGGCCGAGGATGCGCATTCTCAACACTGAGCCATGCGAATGGGATGAAAGCGTGGTCCCAGGCTCGAAGGCCCTGCCGTGGCACGGCAGGGCCGGTTCTTTAAAAAAGAATGCGCTTTGTCAATACGATGGGACGCCCGTTGACGGTCGGTGAGCGCCAAAAGGCCTAGCCCCCCGCGGCCGCCTCCGCCTGGAACAGGCCGACGCGCATGTCCTTGGCCTCGTAGATCCGGCGCCCGTCGGCCTCCAGCCAGCCATCCGCGATGCCCAGCACCAGCTTCGAGCGGAAGACGCGCTTGAGATCGACCCCGTAGACGACCTTCTTGACGGTGGGCAGCACCTGATCGCTGAACTTCACCTCGCCGACGCCCAGCGCCCGGCCGCGGCCGGGGGAGCCGCCCCAGCCCAGGAAGAAGCCCGTCATCTGCCAGAGGGCATCGAGTCCCAGGCAGCCCGGCATGACCGGGTCGCCCGCGAAGTGGCAGGGGAAGAACCAGAGGTCCGGCCGCACGTCGAGTTCCGCCAGCACATGGCCCTTGCCATAGGCGCCGCCATCCTCGCCGATCGACGTGATCCGGTCGAACATGAGCATGGGCGGAAGCGGCAGCTGCGCGTTGCCGGGGCCGAACAATTCTCCGCGCCCGCAGGCGAGAAGCTCTTCATAGGTAAAGCTGGACTGGCGGGCCATGCCGGATGCCGATCCTTTCATCGCGTCGTCACAAAAGGCAGCCCCGGGGGACTCCCGAGACCTGATTGCCGGCTCTGGTAGCACAGGCTTGGCCATCCATCCAAGGGACCCGAGCCGGGATTCTTCCGTCGTGTTCGAGGAGCATGTCAGCCGTCATCGCAGGGCAGCCTTGCAGTCACCCTCTCGCTTTCTTATGATTGTGATGTTAGAAGCGCCCATCCCTCATTCAGTTCCGCCGATGACCGATCCTTTGTCCGCCTATATCGAGTCCACGACCACTCCGGCGTCCCGGAAGGGGTGCCCCGTGTCCGAGTTGCGGGACAAGCTGCGTCGCGTCGGCCTGCGCCCGACCCGGCAGCGCGTCTCTCTGGGCTGGCTCCTATTCGGCAAGGGCGATCGGCACATCACGGCGGAAATGCTCTTCGACGAGGCGTCCCGCGCCCGCGTCCCGGTCTCCCTGGCGACCGTCTACAACACCCTGCACCAGTTCACGGAAGCCGGCCTTCTGCGCCAGCTCGCCGTCGACGGCGCCAAGGCCTATTTCGACACCAATCCGACCGAGCACCACCACTTCTTCCTGGAGGACGAAGGCGAGCTGGTCGACATGCCGTCCTCCGGCCTCAGCGTCGCCGACCTGCCCGAGCCGCCGGACGGCATGGAAGTGGCCGGCGTCGAGGTGATCGTGCGCCTACGCCGCAAGGGCACCTGACGTCCCGCAGCCCGGCCTTCGAGCGAGCGGCCTCCCGGTCTTGACACATGCCGCTCACCCATAGCCTCGCCGCCCTTTTCGTCACGGCCCTCTGGGGCCTGAGCTTCGTCGTCATCAAGCTCGGGGTCGGCACCACGCCGCCGCTGCTGCTGGCGGCGCTGCGATTCCTGTTCGCGGCCCTTCCGGCCGTCTTCTTCGTCCCGCGGCCCAGGACCGATTGGCGCAACGTCGTCGCCTACGGGTTCTTCCTCGGCGTCGCCCAGTTCGGGCTGCTGTTCGCGGCGCTCGCCATCGGCATGCCGGCGAGCCTCGCCTCCGTGGTCATGCAGGCGCAGGTCTTCTTCACGATCCTCTTCGCGGCTCTCGTCATGGGAGAGCGGCCCGGGCCGCACCAGGTGATCGGCGGCCTCGTGGCGAGCCTCGGCCTTGCGCTCATCGCCGTGCCGCGCATGACCGGCGGAGGCGCCGTTCCGTTCCTGATGACCGTGCTCGCGGCCGCCTCCTGGGGCGTGGCCAACATCGTGTCGAAGCGGGCCGGCCGGGTCGACATGCTGGGCTTCATCGTCTGGTCGAGCCTCGTGGCGCCACTGCCGCTGGTCGGCCTGTCGCTCTGGCTCGACGGGCCCGGCCGGGTCATCGCGGCGCTGGCGCAGATCGACGGCGGCACCCTGGCGGCGGTGATGTATCTCGCCTATCCGACGACCATCTTGGCGTTCGGCGTCTGGGCCTATCTCCTGTCCCGCCACCCGGCCGCCACGGTGACGCCCTTCGCCCTGTTCGTCCCGGTGGCCGGGATCCTGGGCTCGGCTCTCATTCTCGGAGAAGCCATGCACCCGATCGAGGCCGTCGGCGGGGCCGTGATCGTCCCGGGCCTGGCGGTGAACGTCTTCGGGGCGAGGCTTCTCCGGCGCCTGCATCCGCACTAGCGCATCGTGCGGCCCTCTGGGTCCGCGCCGAACGATGCACCAGCCAAGCCTAGAGCATCGGACCCAAAAGTGGGTCCACTTTTGGGTCCGATGCTCTAGGCTTGATCGAGAAGGAGCGTCCGGGAATGAGCGTGTTGCAGATCGAGATCGCGTCCGCCGGGTCGGCCGAACTGGTCGAGCCGGTCAACCGGCTGCTCCCCCAGCTGACCTCGGCGCCGAAGGCCTTGGGCAGGGAGGATCTCGACGCGATCCTGGCCTCGTCCTCGTGCCTGCTCATCCTGGCCCGCTGCGATGGGCACGTGGCCGGGATGCTGACGCTCGGATGGTTCCAGGCCCCGACGGGCGCGCGGGCCTTCATCAACGACGTGGTGGTGGACGAGCACCATCGGGGCCGGGGCATCGGCGAGGCCCTCGTCCGGTCGGCGCTGGATCAGGCCCGTCGCCTGAACGCCAAGACCGTCGACCTCACGTCGCGCCCCGCCCGCGAGGCCGCGAACCGTCTCTACCGGCGGCTGGGCTTCGAGCAGCGGGAGACGAATTCCTACCGCTACCGCTTCGATGCGGTCAGCGGATGAAGCCGAAGCCCACAAGCGCATAGGCAATCAGGAAGATCGCCACGAAGACGTTGAGGAAGCGCGGCGCGACGATCGACGCGATGCCGAGGACCAGGGCCAGGATCGGCAGCAGTTTGAAGCTCAGGTTGAGGCTCATCGAGGCAGGCTTTCGGATGAATGGAAACGATATTGCCTTCTAGCGCCCAAAAGCTTGCCAAATCGGAAACGGGCTATTCCACGGTCTCGTTGGGATAGACGCCCCAGAGCTTCTCCTGCTGGATGAACCCGTCCACGTCGCGGGCACCGTCCATCACGATGGTGACGTGGCACCACCTGCCGTCGCAGCCCTTGATGTTGGTGATCACGCTCGGCTGCAGATGAGCCACCACGTTGCCCTTGTCGTCGGACCGGTCGAACAGGCTGATCGGCGGCTGGTTGCCCTTCGCCCACGGCATCACCAGGGCGGTGCGGCGCCCGGACAGGAGCGAGTGGAGGACCCATCCTTCCGTGCCCTCCGAATCGCGGATGCGCCGCCAGGTCTCGTACTCGGCGATGATCTCCACCGGCAGGCCGGCGCGCTGGAACACCCAGGCGGTCCTGTGATCCTTCGACGGGCCCTCGCGCAGGTTCACCCGGTCCGTCTTGAGGCTGACATAGCGCGGCACCGGCAGGCCCGTGCCGAGACGCCCGCCCGGCGGCTGCTGACCGAAGGCCGAAGCGGCGCTCAGGCCGACAAGAGCAAGGGCAAGGACGATCTTGCGCATGGTTCCCCCGGATAGTGGCTTTGTCTTGGGTTGAGGCTCTGGTAGAGAAGCTTGACGGATGCCGCCACGCGGCGGGTCGTCACCTTTGATCGCCGAAGCAGAGTTAAGAGAGCGTGAAACTCTTTAAACTTCGCGGGTTTTTGAGCGTGATCAGCAAAAGTGGCCACCGGTTTTGCGTTCGGTCGCGCTCTCACTTATTGAATTGTGCCTGATCGTGACGCCGAACCGCTCACACTTCGGCTGATCGGGCACCAGTGCTGGGGACGCTTGAAGCCGATGAAAAAGAGACCCGTCGTCGTTGTCACCCGCCGCCTGCCCGACGTGATCGAAACCCGCCTGCGCGAATTGTTCGACACGCGCCTCAACCTGGAGGACAGGCCCCTCTCGGCGCAAGAGCTCGCCGACGCGGTGAAGACCGCCGACGTGCTCGTGCCGACCATCACGGACGAGATCGACGCCGCGGTGCTGGAGCAGGCGGGCCCCAGCCTGAAGCTCGTCGCCAATTTCGGCAACGGGGTCGACAACATCGACGTGTCGGCCGCCGTGGCCCGGGGCGTCACCGTCACCAACACGCCCGGCGTCCTCACCGAGGACACGGCCGACATGACCATGGCGCTGATCCTGGCGGTCGCCCGCCGCATCCCGGAAGGGGCCCGGGTGATCCCGGACGGGAACTGGGCCGGCTGGTCGCCCACCTGGATGCTCGGCCGGCGCATCACGGGAAAGCGCCTCGGCATCGTCGGCATGGGGCGCATCGGCCAGGCTCTGGCCCGGCGGGCCAAGGCGTTCGGGCTGTCGATCCACTATCACAACCGCCGCCACGTGCCGCCGAGGATCGAGGCCGAACTCGAGGCGACCTACTGGGAATCCCTCGACCAGATGCTGGCCCGCATGGACATCGTGTCGGTCAACTGCCCGCATACGCCGGCCACCTACCACCTGCTCTCGGCCCGGCGCCTCAAGCTCATGAAGCCCGACGCCATCCTGGTGAACACCGCCCGGGGCGAGATCATCGACGAGGGCGCGCTCACCAAGCTCATCGAGGCCGGGGCCCTTGCGGGAGCCGGTCTCGACGTGTTCGAGGAGGAGCCGGCCGTCAATCCGCGGCTCGTGAGGCTCGCCAAGCAGGGCAAGGTGGTGCTGCTGCCCCACATGGGCTCCGCCACCCATGAAGGCCGCGTGGCCATGGGCGAGAAGGTCATCGTCAACATCCGGGCCTTCGTCGACGGCCACAAGCCGCCGGACCGCGTCCTGCCCAGCATGCTCTGACGGGTGCCGGGTCGGAACGCCTGGACCTCGTCCGGGGCCCGGGAAGGTTTTCCCGCACGACCCGGGCGATGCTTCCATGCCCCCGTCCGGATCGGATGACGGGAGCGGGGACCGGTGCGACCAAAATCCATCACGGGCATAAACATATGTGAGTGCGGCTGAGAAAGGAGATTGGCCAGAACAGGGATGTTCCTATCCCCATGGCCTTGATGACCAATCCCCTCATTCTGAAGCTCGAGACCTATGACAGGCTCTCCGACGACGAGAAGAAAGTCCTCGAGAACGCCATCGCCCGCATTCGCGTGGTCGAGGCCGACGACGACGTCCTGCGCGAGGGCGATCGCCCGGCGGAAAGCTCGCTGCTCCTGGAAGGCTTCGCGGCCCGCTACAAGATCGTCTCGAACGGCCGCCGGCAGATTTCGGCGCTCCATGTCGCGGGCGACTTCATCGACCTGCACAGCTTCCTTCTGAAGACCATGGACCATGGGGTCGTGGCGCTCACCAACTGCCGCATCGCTCTCGTTCCGCATGCGACCCTCGAGAAGATCTCTGACGAATATCCGCATCTCACGAGGCTGCTCTGGCTCAATACGCTGATCGACGGCGCCATCCACCGGGAATGGCTGACCGCCATGGGACGCCTCTCCGCGACCGCCCACATGGCGCATCTGATCTGCGAGCTGTACCTGCGCCTGAAGGTCATCGGGCGCGCCGACGGCGATACGATCCAGCTCCCCGTCACCCAGGCGGAACTCGGCGACACGCTTGGCCTTTCGACCGTCCATGTGAACCGCGTGCTCCAGGAGCTTCGCAAGGAAGGCCTGATCCGCTTCCAGGGCGACGCGTTGACCATTCTCGATTGGGACCGGCTGAAGAAGGTCGGCGAGTTCACCTCGACCTATCTCAGCCTCCAGAACGAAGATCGATCATCCTGACCGGGGTGCGAACGATGAATCACATCACTCTCCAGACGATGCCCGTCATGGCGGATGGCGGCAGTCACGAGGGACGGCTCGTCCTCGCGGACGGGCAGCTGGTGGCGGTTTTCAGCTGGGTGACCCCGGAGGAGACCATCGGCGGGCCGGAGCGGGCCGGAGGCTGGTTTCTGGAGGCCGGCTTCGGCCCTTGCAGCGCTCTGCTGAGCGTGACGCCCCCGGTCCTGGCCTCTCTCGACGAAGCCGTGACCTGGGTGCGCACGCGCCTCGATTCGGCATCGCCCGAGCCCTGACCCGGCTCAGCGCAGCTGCGCGATGACCTCCCTGGCCGCCCGCTCGCCCTCCTCCCAGGCTCCCCCGGCGGTGCCCCACTGGGCGCGCGAGAGCGCCTCGCCGGCGAACCAGATCCGGTCCCCGACCGGCGCCTTGAGGACGTCGCGGATGGCAGAGAGCCCCGGCGGCACCACGGCCCAGGAGGCGCGCGACCAGGAATCGTGCCGCCAGGCCGTCGCATGCACGGCGGCAAGGTTCCGGACCGCCCGATGGCCGAAATGCTCGGCCAGGACCTCGCGCGCATAGCGGAACGGCGCGTGAGGATCGCGCCGGTCGAAGCCGGCGGCTGTGGGCTGATCGAGCTCGAAGAAATGAAACGGGGTGCCGTCGATCCGCGTGAGGAGGCCTGGCGGCTGGCGGCTGGTTCCCGTCAGGCTCGCCAGCCGGTCCGCACCGCGAAAGGGCGCGTCGGGCCAATGCAGGACCACGTGTTCGTAGACGCCCTGCGTGAAGCCGTGGACGGCTTCCCCGACACGGCTGGGAAGCGCGGGCGCGAACCGGATCGCATCCCGCTGGAGCACGGCCATCGGCGCCGTTACGATGGCCGCCCTGGCCCGGAGCGTTCCCGCCGAACTGTCGAGTCTCACCCCCTGTCCCGACCAGTCGATGGCCTGGACGGCGGTGCCGAGCCGCACCGGGACGCCCTGGCCGAGGCGGCGCAGATAGGCGCCGAGACCACCGGCGATGAACAGGTTGTCCGCATATTCCATGCTCGGAAAGTCGTGCAGGCTGACCTCCTCGAGGGGCCGGCCCGACACGAGGCCGTGGATGGCCGCCACCCGCTGCCCATGCGGCCCCAGGGGCGGAAGCGACCTCGCGGCCGCCTGGTCCTCGCGCGCCGTCGCCGCCTGGGTCATGGCCCGGTCGGCCCGGTCGAAGGCCCGGTCGAGAGCCGCGCGCTCGGCCCGGCTGCCCGGCCTGCCGCGCACGAAGACATGCCCGTCCGCTGGCGCCCGGCGCAGGGGCTCTGCGCGCAGGCGCCCGAGCCGGACCAGCGGATTGATCGGTCCCGCATGGAGCCAATGGGCCCCGAGATCGACCGGGTGGCCCCTGAAGCGGCGCGTGACCGTGCGCCCGCCGGGGCGGTCCCGGGCCTCCAGGACCGCGACCGTCAGGCCGGCGGCCAGCAGGCGTCGGGCCGCCGCGATCCCGGCGCTGCCCGCGCCGACGACCGCCACATCCAGATCGGCATTCGCGCTCCCCGACGTTTCAGACGACACGATGGACCCACCTCTCGCTTTGCGGCGGCCTCGTTCATAAGTAAGGTCCGCTGTCCCGATCAAGGGATGCCTCGTCAGGAGACGAACGACCGATGCTGATCCAATCGATTTTCGCCGCGGCCCGCGAGGTTTTCTCGCCCGCGCTGCGTGGCATTCTCTGGAAGTCGATTGGGTTGACGGTGGCGCTGCTCGTTCTGGTCTGGCTCGGGCTGACCAAGCTGTTCGACATCTTCCTCACGAACCACGAGCTGAGCGCCAGCTATCCGATCATCGACAGCTTCGCGTTCTTCCTGGCGGGATTCGGCCTCTTCGTCGCCCTGGTCTATCTGCTGCCGGCGATCTCGGCCATCGTGGCGGGCTATTTCCTCGACGACGTGGCCGAGATCGTGGAGCGCAAGGATTTTCCGGCCGATCCGCCCGGCCGGGCCCTGCCCTTCGGAACATCCCTTCTCTACGGCATCCGCTTCGCCGGCCTGTCCCTGCTGGTGAACCTCGTCGCCCTGCTGCTGTTCTTCATCCCGGGCATCAATATCGGGGCGTTCTTCATCGCCAACGCCTATCTGCTGGGTCGGGAATATTTCGAGCTCGCCGCCGGCCGGTTCTGGCCGGCCGAGGACGTGGCGCGCCTGCGCGCCGAGCACCGGGGCACCGTGCTGGCCGCCGGCGCCGTCGTGGCGGCCCTGGTGCTCGTGCCGGTGGTGAACCTGATCACGCCGATCTTCGGTGCGGCCCTGATGGTGCACCTGCACAAGAGGCTCACGCAGGGGCGGGCGCAGCGGGCCCAGGTGCGCCGGCCGGCCCCTGCGTCGATCGAGAACACCTGAAGGATCAGACCCAAAAATGGGTCCATTTTTGGGTCTGATGCTCTAGCGGCTCGACGACTGGCCGACGGCCGGGCCGGTCGCCCGCTCCGGGTGGAAGTCGGATCCGGGCCCTCCCGAGCGCGGGGCGAGCAGGTCGGGCGTGTTGCCCGGAGGGGCGTTGCGCCTGAGATCGAACTGGCCGGTCTTGCGGAAGCGCAGGAGGTAGCTCGGCACGATCGCCTCGATGGTGGTGGGCGCAACGCCGAGCCCCTGGAGCGTGCGGCCTTCGCGGAGGGCGCTGTCCGAGACCACGTTGTCGGTCTCGAGGAGGATGGCCTGGTCGCGGGTGGTCACGAGCTCGTTCGGGATCAGGCCGAGGGTCGCCCAATCGAGGGTCCCGAGGACGCTGCCCACGGTCCTGGCCAGGTTGCCCGGCAGGGGCACGATGGCGCGCTTGCGTTCGGTGACCTCGAAGACGAATTCCATCATCTGGCGCATGGTGCGCGTCTCGGGACCGCCGAGCTCGTAGACGCGACCGCCCGGCACGGCGCCGTCCACGGCCCGCAGGACGGCCTCGGCCACGTCGCCGGCATAGACCGGCTGGAAGCGGGTCTCGGCCCCTGGCAGCGGCAGCACGGGGAGCATGCGGGCGAGCGTGGCGAAGCGGTTGAAGGAGCTGTCGCCGGGCCCGAACATCAGCGAGGGGCGCAGGATCACCGCGTCCGGCCGCTCCGCCAGCAGGGCGGCCTCGCCCTCGGCCTTCGTGCGGGCATAGGCCGATTCGGAATTGGCATCCGCGCCGATCGCCGAGACATGGGTGAAGGACACGGCCTTGCGGGCGAGCCGCGCAATCATGGCGGGCGCCCGGGCCTGGAGCGCATCGAAGCGCTGGCGGCCGGTTTCCTGCAGGATGCCCACCAGATTGACCACATGGTCCGCCCGCGCCACCGCGTGAGCCACCGAACCCTCGTTGCGCAGGTTGGCGTGGATCGGATGGATCTGCCCCACCTTGCCCAGGGGCAGGAAGTTCGCGAGGTTCGGCTGGCGGGTCGGCACGAGGACGCGATAGCCGCGCTCGGCCAGACGGCTCACCACGTAGCGGCCGAGAAAGCCTGATCCGCCGAACACGGTGACGGTTTGCTGCTCAGGCGTGCGAAGGGCACCGATCATGAAACTCTCCTGCCCGGCGAAGGGCTTGCATGGAGCTTGGGTGTGAAAGTCAGAATGTCTCTAGTCAAACGCCGCTCCCCTGTGAAGAGGTGCATGGGAAGAAAGCGCATCGGTCGCATTTTCAGTGATTGACGTGCCGCCAGAAGCACCGTAAACGAAGCCTCGCCGACGAGGCATGCCCAGGTGGCGGAATTGGTAGACGCACTGCTTTCAGGTAGCAGCGGGTAACACCGTGGAGGTTCGAGTCCTCTCCTGGGCACCATCCAACCCTTAAGTGGTTGAACCATTGAGATTTCAGGGTTATTTGGTCTGTGACCGGTGGACAAAACCGGTGGACACCCATGAAGTTTCGTATGCCCGCAATGGCCCGTCGATCTGACTCCAAACATCACCAATTCGAGCGGCGAGTTCCCCAAGACATCATTGAGCGTGCCCGAGGACAGCTTGTCGTTATCGAGTTGCCTCCGCTCAAAGGCGCAAAGGGCACCACGGTTCACACGACGCTGGGCCAGAGGGTGAAGTTCTCCCTTAAGACGCCTGATAACGATGTTGCGGCGGCCAGGACCGGCCTTGTTCTTGCCCACCTTGAGAAACAATATGACGCCATTCGGCAAGGCCCAAAGCCTTTGAGCCAAAAGGAGGTCATCGCTTACTCCGGTGAAGCCTATCGGCTTTGGGTTGAGAGGTTCGAGGACAACCCTGGACCGGTGGCCGAATGGTCAGCGTGGAAGGCGTTTACCCGCGCCGCGATGGAGGGGCGAATCCTCTCTGCTCCAGCAGCTAGCACTGATTCCCTCCCAAATGAGACTGAGGCGGCTCGGTTGCAGTTTGGCGAGGACCTAACGGCAGGGATCAATGCCTTACCTCGCTCTGACGATACCACCGCGCTAGAGCAGCGATTCGGACAGGTTCTATCGTGGGTCCTGACCAAACATGCCCTCCATGTTGATGCCGCGACACGCATGGCTCTACTCAGAGCGACGGCACAAGCTTCCCATCTGGCAGCTTTCCGCCTCAAGAGAGCAGCGGACGGCGATTACAGCCCCGATGACAACGAGAAGCGGTTCCCGGCCCTTCCGGTTAATGGTCAGCAATCACCAATCACTCTGACTGACCTATTCGATCGGTGGATGAAGGAGACGAAACCAGCCGGAGCTACAATCACGACTTGGCGCTCAGTCATGAAACACCTTAAAGCCCATCTAGGCCACGAGAACGCAACCCTCATCACAGAGCAGGATGCAATCGCCTGGAAGGATGCGGCTATCGCGAAGGGCCTCAAGCCCAAAACGGTTAATGACAGCTATTTGGCAGCCGCCCGCCGCCTGTTTTCCTTTGGGATGAGCAATCGGCTTGTTTCGTCCAACCCATTCGCGAAAGTGAAGGTTGCGAGCAAGCGCCAAGCCGGACAGAAGAAGCTCCCTTATTCAAATGATGAGGTTGCCAACCTGCTTACCCTAGCCAGAGCAGAGACAAATCCTGCGCGGCGATGGCTTCCTTGGTTGGCAGCACTGACAGGCGCACGAATTGGAGAGCTTGCACAGGCATGGGGTAGTCAGGTGCGTGAAGTTGAGGGCTTCCACATCTTAGACATCAAGCCCGCTCCTGACGGCGGGTCGCTCAAGAACGAAGGGTCTGAGAGAACGGTCCCGTTGCATCCGGCGCTCATTGCCGAGGGTTTTCTGGACTTCGCAAAGGCCAAAGGGAACGGCCCTCTCTTTTACGCAGGACAGGCACGTAAGCGGGAGGGCGATAGTAACCGCCATGCGTCGAAGGGCGTCACGAACCGCCTATCAACGTGGATTCGGGACCAAGGATTCAATGATCCTCGAAAGGCTCCCGCCCATGCCTTGCGTCACTGGTGGAAATCAGCCGCAGCTCGTGCCCGTGTCCAAGAGTCCGAAGCCGATGCAATACAGGGCCATGCCGGAAAATCCGATGCGGCCACCTACCGGCACTTCGACATTGCTACACTCGCGGCAGCCGTTTCGGCTATTCCGTCTCCGCTGGATGGAGATACCAGAGGAGGAGCGCAGAAGACTCCTGAGGCTTCGCAAGGCGCTCTCAGGCGGCCATCAGAGCCTCCCCAGCTACCCTAGCTCAAACGGCAAGTATCGCCTGTATGGCGCTCCCTGAAGCTCGGAGAGTCTATCTGAAATCAATGGACCGTAAGGTTGCCTTGGAGTCGTTCAAAGACCGCTTGGATTGTCTCTATCGAGGGCTGATAGGTTGGGTCTGTTTCGACACGATGGAGAAACCCTTGAGCCGCGAGGGCCTCTAGGGAGTCCTGCTCCTCACGGTCGTCAACAAGCTCCACAAGGTGATCCTTTGCGATCTTGAGAACCTCGGGCCCAATATCGTGCTGCCACTCACCAGCGATCACAGCCTCAAGAACCTCATCATTGGTGAGACGGCGCTTTGCTGAATTGAATGACCGACGCACGACTTGAAGATTGTGAACGGCATGAAGGCCGCCTCGCTGGATAGGAACGATATGATCCACTTCCCACCGTTCACCAGTAGCTCGTGAAAGCTCCCTAGCTTCGCGGTAAATTGGAATGGTGGCCGTCACCACATCGACAATAGGTGTGCCCTCGGGAACTCGTGCGCCCCTGTCCCTGGCGCTATTCCACGCAGACCAAGCTGCGGTGGCGTCATAGTGTTTTAGCCGATAGTTCCTCATCTGCTTGCGCTTCATCTCCCTACACTTCGTGGGGTTATCAAGCTCCCACTTGCGTACCCGCTGCCGATTGCACTCAACACAGGCACCATTCGCTACGTATCGGCCATCGAAGTGACCATGAAGGCATGGGGCCCCAGGCTGATAGATGCGGAGTCCTCGGGCTTTGGCTTCCTTGCGGGTCTTGGGTGTATCTTGAGGGGAAACTGCCTCGCAACGGATGGAATGGTGGATGTCAAAATTAGTATTAGTGTTCATTCTTATTGTTCTTATTTTTGTTATTAGTTTTAATCGTTAGGTTATTCTGCGCCATTAAGCATTGGGCTGTGGTTGTAAAAGCCTAACCTATGGGGCCAATACTCCATAGATATCCGCTTTTGCCTCGCCCTGAGAGAGCCTTAAGGAGTTTTAGAGGCGTCGAAGTCGTTGGGTCTAACCCTAAAGCCTGTGAAGTTTTCAGCTTCGCAGAGGACACACGCTCCGTTCTCTATGTTCCTGGGAGCCACATGGCCCCTATGGCACTCCTTGGTCGTCAGGAAGTGCTGACGGCCCTGTGCCTGAGCCTCAGAGCGGCTAATGGGTTCAAGGAGAAGGAGCGGATTATCCGTGAGTTTCCCCACATCGTTGCGGTACGTCCCCATCACGACAACCGGCCAATGTTCGGCACGGATACGTAAAGGTCGGGCGTGGTTCTGAGCTTGCCGGAACGAGCTTCGTCAACGAGAACCTGTAGAGCTACGCCAACAATAATCGACGTTGAGACTGAGAAGGGGTAGTTGTCCTCATAAGATCGACGGATTTCCTCAAGATTTGCGGTGTCTGTCGCGGTTAGGCGGAAGCCGTGGTTGATTAACTCCTGCCCCCGCTTACGGTAGACCGTAGGTTTATCTCTGCGTTTCATGCATTATGTCTCCCTCTATTAATTAAAGATATTATACAATTGAAAAAAGAAAGACGGCCCCTATTGCCTAAACAACAGAAGGCGGCCTCAGTTAGAACCTAAGATGTTCATAGGAAAAGAATAGGTGATCTAAAGCCTATACCTACCTTCAGAAGCGCCCCCATCATCGCTGGCCTGCACAGGGAGCCAGGAAGGAGCAGCGTGGCTCGACCTGGGATCAGCTAGGGGTACGCCTCTGAAGGGAGGTATTGATTGTCGCGGAGAGAGGTTATCTTGGTAGTAGTTTTGGGAGTGAAGCTCAAAGGTTCGATCTTATGAGTCTACTAATAATCTCAAGTTCAATTACCACTAGACCATTACAAACCATAAATTGAGCATTTACTGAGCTTAAGACTCTTAAGATACTTGAGACTCCCCCTTACCCCCTCAAACATATTCATTCTGTGACCCTCCCCCTGTGTCGCAGTTTTGAATGTGTTTGTTTTTCTATGGCGATAAGTGCTCTGGTAGCTCCTCAGAGTTCATAGGAACCCACGGCGCTCTCCCTATAGGTGTCCACTTTTGCAGCGGCTCCATCCTTAACCGTAACAAAAATGCATTTTGACGACAGGGGATCGAGAACGCGCCCTCCGTACAGGCCGATTTTCCGCGTAAGCGCCGTCGTCCTTAAGGCTGGCAATTTTACAGAGCGGCTCTCCCTCCATAACCGTGCCAAAAATGCAGAGCGGCTCGAAACGGCCTCTCGTCCTTAAGTGTCCCAAAAATGCAGAACGGCTCTCCCTCCATAAAGTCAATAAAAATGCAATCATGTTTCAAAATAAGCCCGTGGAGCGCCCCAGGAGCCTCCCGGCTAGGTGTGTACCAGCCAAGCTGTCCATCAGGCTCTACGGCCTTCCTACGCGATCCCAGGGGCTATATATTAACGCACGAGAGTCACAGGCCGATGAGGAGCCAATGATTTCTCACTGGCCCCTCTTTCAACCTCACTCCCGATAGGTAGACCGGATTACAGGCTCGTGTGCTAACCACGCATCCCAAGCAGCCGAACGCTTCTCAAAGGGAAGCTCGTTAATTGCTTCCTCTGCGAACTCCATCGCCTCTCGATAGGAACGCGCTTGCTTATTCAAGCGGTTGATAAGAGCCTTCACGGTGTTGCTGTGTCGATCAACGACAACACCCTCAAGAGCGTCTCCAAGATCGGCTCTGGAATCCATGTGCGCCCTGGCCTTAGCCACGTACCGACCAACATTGACGATACCGGCCTTGGGACGCTCAATCGTGTAGCCACGAGTATTGATCTTGATGGTGTCGCTCGTGCTGGATTCATTAGGGCCTCTAGGAGAGTCACTAGCGCCCTTTCTAGGCCCTTGTGGACCCTGGGTAGCCGCACGAGCCTGACGAGTCTCCAAGGCCGTTAAAACGGCTTCCCTGAGGACTTCGCTTGCGTCTGGTGAACGTTGAGGCCGCGCCTCCATCACTGAAGGCGAGACAAGCTCACGAACTTGGTTTGCTCGACTAGCGGTGTCGGCCACTTGCCTGAGTGTTTCCACGTCACGCGATGCGTCCACATCATCACGGCTGAAGCGGTCAACAAACTGCCTTACAGGATTCCGTGAGCCGCTGATCGCATCCACGGCACGAGCCGAACCATAAGCCGCCCCTTGAGCCGCTAGGACCTTTGCAAGAGCCGCAGGGGCTAGGCCAATCTTTAGAGCGATTGGGGCTTCAGCGAGTGTCAAGGCCGCAGTAGCGCCCCCAAGCGTCCGCTTTGTCCGATCCTTAAGCCACGAGGCCGGATTGATTGTTTCTTCCATGAGAGGCTTGGAGGAGACACCACCAGCGAAATAGCCCTCCTCGTAACGGCCCTTCCTCTTGAGTTGGTTGAGTGTGTTGTGTTCCTCAAGAACAGAGAGAAGGCGCTGACCCTCCTCCGTGCCTCCTAGCCGATCCCTGAGTTCGCCAATGCGCCCCTTGGGAAGCACATAGCCTCCATCAAGTGTCGCCTCTGCGGCATCCACGAGGCTACGAGCATCAGCGTTCCCCTCAAGAGCTTGGGTTTTCGCAAGAGCCGCATCACGCTTGACGATGCTCTGTACGGCCTCAACAGCATCGTAAGAGGTCTTTGCGTTCTCAGGCTCAATATCGACCGCTTGGAAACGCCTTGCCAATTGAGCGGCTCTAGCAGGGTCCATATCGGAATAGCGCACAGCGTTTGTAACGTCACCGACACCGCGCACAGCCCTTACGGCTCCTCCTGTGGCTCCTGAGAGAGCAGCCGAACCCAGGACCTCGTGAGGGCTGATATCCAGCCCCCTCTCTGTCCCTGCGGTGATGGCCGCTTGGTCTATCACGGACCCTGCCGCTCCTGCGGCTGCTTCTGCTCCTGTGGCCTTGGCAATCTGACCGGGAATCTGCGTAAGGACTTGCGCCCCTGCTCCCTTGGTTACTCCTGAGAGCGCCGGGTTGAGGCCAAGGCGTCCGAGAGCCGCTTGAGCAAGAGCCGATGTGCCAGCAATGCCGTAATCTGCAAGCGAAGCCTCGTGTCCCGGCTCTTGATTCTCTAGCCGAGCGTCCATCGCGGGACCAAAGTTCCTTGCGGCGTTGGAAACCACAAAGCCGGTGCCTCCGGTCAAAGCCCCTGCCGCTAGGTCAGCAGCGAGGCCAGGCGAACCCTCAAGGATCGTGCGAGGCAACGCGCTCCAACCAAAGCCGCCAATTCCCCTGTCCTTATCCTTGGGATCGAAGAAGTCAGCAGAGGCGGGACGATAGTTCTCAGGTGCGATAGACCTCCCAAGGTCCGTCACTGTGTCTCCAAGGGATTCGATGGCGTCTGTGTCCGTGGCCTCTCCGATCCAATGGGCTGTGCGTCCAAGCCCTACAGCAGCATTAGCAGCGCCGTACTGAATAGCCTTCCCTGCTTTCTCCCAAGCCCCCATGCGGTCCATAGGGTCCTCATCGTCAAGCAACACGGCTCCCTCTGGTAGCTCATCAAGCTTGAAACCTTTAGGCAGTTGAGCGGGGTTTCCGCCATCATCCAGAAGAACGGCCCCCTCTGGTAGTTCATCAAGCACAAAGCCCTCAGGGAGCCTCGCATCATTATTCTCCTTGGTAGTCATTCAATCTTTCCTTTTATTATTATTGTCTCGGCTTGTGCCAAAGTATCTTTAGGTTAGTCTCAGTTATAACTATTGGTAGGCGCTATTCTCCTTCCTCAATCATCGCTTAGGCTCGTGAGCTACCTCCCTCACCAACCAAGCCGCTCCTTAATGAAACTTTGCTTCACAAATTATCTTGGCTGAAGCCTTGAAGGACCCGTTGTGAAATCTGTAAACGTCCATATATTAAGTTCACAAGCGGCACACGAGGGGGAGAGATAGATGGCTGACGGAAACTTCGTTGCTTATTACCGGACCTCTACTCGCTCTCAGGACTTGGGCATTGAGGCACAGAAGGCCGCTGTCATCTCGTGGCTCAACGGAGGCAATCACTCTGTCATCGGCGAGTTCGAGGAGCAGGAGAGCGGCAAGAACGACGAGCGCAAGCAGCTTCAGGCTGCAATCGCTCTCTGTAAGAAGCGTAAGGCCACTCTCGTCATCGCCAAGATGGACCGGCTTTCGCGTGACCTCGCGTTCATTGCGAACCTCATGAAAAGCGGTGTTGAGTTCGTGGCTTGCGACAATCCCCATGCCAACAAGCTCACCATCCATATCCTTGCCGCCGTGGCCGAGCATGAGAGGGATATGATTGCCAAGAGGACCTCTGAGGCCCTTCAGGCTCTCAAGCGTTCTGGTAAGCGCCTCGGCTCTCCTGAGATTGAGAAGGCACAAGCCAGGAGCCGGGAGGTAAGGAGCGCAAAGGCTGACCAGTTTGCCGCGAACGTCATACCAATAGTTGAAAAACTCAAGGCCCAAGGATTCACCTCGCTGAGGGCTATTGCCTCGGAGCTGAATGAGCGGCACATCAAAACCTCTCGCGGTGGCGATTGGTCAGCCAAGCAGGTGCAGCTTGTGTTAAAGCGTGGGTATTGCGCCTAAAAAATATATGGAGGCTACTTACGCGATGTGATCTCTGTCTAACCTTTGGCTGGTGCTGTGACAGGAGCACCTAAGGCTCCGCTACAGCAGTTTCCCATCGCCTCACCTTGGTCGAATTTCGCTGCACCAAAAGCTGGAGCTAGAACACGGATGCCATCGGGCACGTTCCCATCTTGCATAGACCGCAGCACACGATCAACTGCTTCCGGAGATAGAGCGCCACTGCAACAATTGCCCATAGGGGCTGCATGCCGCGCCTCGATGCCTTGTTCAGGTGTATCAGCCATGGGTGTCTTCCTCTAATCAAGTGTTAAGCGCACTAATTCGCCGAGAACCACACCTTCGGGATTGCACTTTACCTTCCCGACCTCATCAAGATATGCACAACCTCCCATGCAAATTGGTAAAAAGCGACAGTCCCGACAGTGGGGGTCATCCCACGGCTGGCGCTCATGCACAAACCGGCGGCGCTCCGTCTCAGACGCGATGGTTCCGTCTTCACTTAGGGTCGCCAGCGCCTTATCCGTTCCCGTGGTGCAATGATAAAGGTTTCCATCGGTGCCGAACAATACGGATGACGGTTTGTCAAAGGCACAGTTGACATCTATCGGTTGAATGTGCGGCGTCGGGTAGCCAAATCGCTTCATCACTTTCAGGCACTCGATAAGGACATTTCCAAACTCTTTCAGCGACTTAAAGTAGAGTGAAGTGCTACTTGATGATCCGCCGTGATCCTTCATCTCATTTAAGTACAGGTGGATATTGTGTGGACCGAGGCCGCGATCTCGAAAGTCTGTAAGGAGTTCAGCCAATCCTGCTGCATTCATTGGACTGACATTCACCCTGACGAAAGTAGTGAAACCGCGATCAACTGACCTTCTAAGTGCATCTAATACGAGATCGTAAGTCCCCCGTCCGTCCTTCCGGATGCGCAGTTGATTATGGTCTTCCTTGCGACCATCTAGTGTAAACTGAATCTGTTCAACACCTAATGACGCAAGCATAGTCGCAGCATCATCATTGAATAATGCACCGTTTGTAGTGATACCAGCATAATAAGGCTTATTTAGCTTATTACAAAGGCTAAGTAGGCGCTTTGAAGTACTTTCAATCCGCTTCATCATAAGAAGCGGCTCTCCACCAAACCAGTGAACTTTCAAAGATCCGTACTCTGGCAGATTCTGCTCGATGAAGCTAACGGTCTTATCGATAGATTCCTCGCTTAAGCTAGCCTTACCATGCTCTTGATAACAATAAGTGCATCTAAAATTACAAGCATTCGTCAGAGAATACGTGACGTATAGAGTTTCTTTAGAATATCTTCCTGTTATGTGGCGTTTCTTTATCTGTTCAAGTTCATCAACATCTTCCTCAATCAATATACCTTGCGATATACAGAAATCTCGAAGCTCTGCGTCTTCAGTCCCATTCGGATCAGAAAGGATGTGCTGAAGATCAGCTATTCGTGCCGAGGAGAAGCTGTACGTTCCTCCAGTAAATGTATTCATAGCCACATGACTTTGCCCGTTAGGATCTGGGTAAAGCAGAAAGTATCGTGATGGCTTCAGGGCCATAGAAACCCCCGATGCTGACAGGGCTATCAAGTAAGAATATTAGAAAAAGAACATAAAGGCAATGATCGAAGGCAACATGCTTGATGAGTGCTACATGATCTCGCTGTAATTGTGCGCGGCATAGTCCACGATCCGGGTCCAGCGTTTGGACTAAGGCTGGCTAGAAATTTCAAGCTTTGGTCGGGGCGACAGGCTGGCCGCATCACCCGATTTCGTCAGCGCAACCAAAGTCCTATTCCTTATGAAGTCATGAACTCGTTCCCCCTGATCGTATCGACGCCGGCCGGCCAACTTTTCGTGGAGATCTGCAAGGCCGCGTGCAGCGCGCGTCAGTCAGTGATACTCCTTGAGAGATAAACATGCGCGGGGTGTGATATGGGACGAGTATAGATGCCTCGTGCGCCTGCGGCGTGTAGCCCTGAGATTGAGAAGGCACAGGCTAAGAGCCTAGAAGTGAGAACGGCAAAGGCTGGTCAGTTCGCAGCCAACATCCTCCCCATCATTGAGAAGATCAAAGCCGGTGGAGCCACGACCCTGAGGGCTATTGCCTCTGAGTTGAATGAGAGGAACGTCAAGACCTCTCGTGGTGGGGAATGGTCGGCCAAGCAGGCACAGCTTGTCTTGGAGCGTGGGGCTAATGTCCAAGGATGAGGGCTAGGCCCTACCTACCCTACATGGTGCACAGGTAGACCACGCGAGTTGCGAGAGCATAGAGGTCCTGTGAGCCGGGGCTTCTCGTGGTTCTGGTGAGGAGCTTGAGTCGTTTACGGGTCCCTCGTTGGCGGTTGAGCGTTCTTAGCCCCCCATACCCGTAGTTCCAAAATCCCGGTAAACCCTCGACGTTGTTGTTTAGCTCTGCCGTGCAGGGTCATGATTTTTGAGAGCGGGTCCCATCCACGGCTCATAGGATTCCGCAAGCCCTTAGGCTTCGTCTTAGGGTATCCTCTTTGGGTCCCGTCTTAGGTTCACCTTGGGTCCGATCAGAGAGCGGGTCCCATCCAGCGAAGAGAAGTTGCCGGCCCCCAACACAAAGTACCAGTTGTTCGGGTACTCCATGCGTCTATATGGATGCTGCTGGTTATTCTAAGCTGACGCATTATTCTAAGCTGACGCATCGAGAACATGAAAGGCCCCGAGATCATTGGGGCCTTTCTTCGGGTGACTTGCGTATGCCGTCCTGCGCCGGAGCAAATACCGGGAGGCATTATGCTTCTGTCAGATGAGGACATTTCCCCAATCATACTGCGCTGCCGATTGGATTGTGAGATGGTCCCTCAACTCGGATGGTTCGGTAAACAGGAACTCAATTGTGTCATTATACCCATCAAGCAAAACAAGCGTGCTGCTGCCTAAATCGATATATTGCGGCGTTACCCCATAGAGGACCCAAGTATCTCCCTCCTGTGGCCTGTAATCCGCAACGGTGTCGTTTCCGTTGCCGAGAGTAAAATGGAAGGAGTCAGCACCGTCATCGCCTTTGAGGTAATCATCTCCGTTATCTCCATAGATTTTATCAGCGCCGAACCCACCAGAGATGAAATCGTTACCTCGCCCTCCATGAACTGTGTCATTGCCGGAATTGGCTATTACTTTGTCATTCCCGGCCCCGGCTCTAATCAAATCAGAGCCATTTGTTCCTTGAAGGTTGTAATCACTGCTATTTGTCCCGTTAATAGTAGCCATAGTAAGCTCCTATGGTTTCATAGCATTTGAGGTCAACACTTCATTTTAAACTCAATAAGCGAAGCGAGCCAGCACAAAAAGTCGAAATGTTCGCTCAAAACTAGTAGTAAAAATTGATTACTTATTGAATGAAATCATAATAATACATGTAATTTCCTGAGAGTTATGGCCGTTAGGATCAATCTCATTCATTCGGCTACTTAGATCCCACCCCTACAAACACCCGCCATCATCTTCCCTGAGAGCCTATCGCCTGTGGCCGTCGTGGTGTGTTGCGTCACCAAGAGCCGATTACCGCCTTTCCTATAGATCGTGTAGACCCACAGGGCTTCTTGGAGGGTGCTGGCGATAGTTACGATGGCACCATCGGTAAGACGCATCCCCTGTTGTGAGAACTGCGCACCCCCGGCTCCTCGGGAGTTCTGCATAATCATCTCAACCGCAGGGTTCTCATCGGACCAACGGAAGGTCCACGTCGCACCCCTCACTTGGTCGTTGTCTAGCTCTACCTGAGAGCCTGTGTCGTCCAAGCGCACCCCACTGATATTCTCACAGACCGCAGTGTAGGTCCTGCTAAGGGCCGGAGAGCATAAGCTCATACAAGCCGCGACAGCCCACAATCCCACTTTCATACCCATAGCTTCCCCAAGCCCTGATGGTTCTAAGGGAGGAAGCTTAAGCGCATGATGATTCCCGCCTACAGGGCAGGTGCGGGGTTATCCCCAAGAAGGCATTGTGATCCCGGCGCTTTCCATAAGGATGATTGTCTAGGAATCTGTGCAGAACACAGGAACGTAGTCCAGAATTGTCGGGAACCCAACAGACAGCTTGAGCTTGGCTGCGTAGGTGAACAGTACCGGCATCACGGTTTGCCCCATGTACGACACGGGCCGGCACCTCCAGCGCTCCCTTGAGGCCAAGGGGCGCTTTCTTTTTGCCGATACACCGGCACAACATCTCGGCCCTTTCGAAACCGACCCGGAGACGGCGAAGCTTGGCTCGGGAAAATTCGCGGAACGGATTCTCAGAGGAGTCTCTGTGGCTTAGCTAGTTTTCCACATTCTTAACACTCTCCACACTATATATAGTTGGAACCGTGACCCGCGACGCAAGTTCTTGACGTAAAGGGGGTCCGAAATTTAATTTCGTTATTGCTCGGGCCAGCGCAGAACGGAGGCGATTCGGAGGCCCCTTAGAACAAGGTATAAAGAGCGCACAGGGGCTCACCAGAGACCTCAAGTTTCCCCAACGCTGCGGCTGCTCCCAACAAGCGAGCTTCAGCAGTCGCTGAAGGATAGTCGGCATGAGCCACTATCAATCCGTAGGGGAAATCCCATGAGACCTCCCAAGAGCCCTCTAGCCTGCCCGATCCACATGCCTGTCAGTGTCACCGACTACGTGCGCTACAGGTTGGGAAAATGGGAGCATGTGCGCTCTCACTGCCGGGGAATGCCTAAGCGTTAGCCTAAGCACCCCCCGTAGTGCGCAGTCTGGTTGAGGACAAAAGGTTGGACGCCTTCCTCACCCGGACATCAGAAGGGGGCGAGAAATCGTCCCCTTTTTCTCTGCTCTGAGTAGAGCAAAAGTAATTGAACAACCCGTTAAACACTCAGCGAATGTACGGTTCCCGCGTACTTTGGCTTATCAACCGAATGTTGACAAGCGGGCAACAGTAACGCGACCTAACGCAAATCAGGCCCGTAGCAGGGGGGGGTTAAATTTCCGTCCCGGCGCAGACGCTTAAGAGATAAATTGGTGTTCAGACGCTGTGGACAAGGACGCTTAGGTGGATCGAAGGTATGCGTTCCAAGCAAACATAGGTCCTAGTCAACCAGCCCTAGTCCCACATTCGCTCACATCAGCTTGCCAGCAGCGTTACGCTTCTTCCGTTGTGCTTGACCGGTGGACAAAAACGGGGGACAACGAGTTACCGGCAGATCAAAAAAGCCAGCAATTTCAATGCTAGCATAGGTGGGGCGACAAGTCCTCTCCTGGGCACCATCCTTTCCTGATGGTCCAACGCCTTTCTAATCAACGATTTCCCTAATCCTTCAACGCTCTTGCAGGTCCCTAGTCTCACACAGGGGTCTCACACATGGCGTTCACAATGGCTCGTCCGTGGAAGGACACGAAGACGGGCAAACTCCACCTTCGACAGCGTACCCCGAGCGATATGAGGAGCCTCAAGGGCACCTTTGTTACCCTCCCGCTTGGTAGGCATCTCAAAACGGTCAAGATCGGTGAAATGGTCCAGATGTCCCTCCATACGAGGGACGCCTCCGAGGCCAAGCGGCTACACTCCGTTGCTGACGCGGCCCTGAGGCGGTTCTGGGAGGCACACCGGACCGGAACCGAGATCAGCGTCTATCCCGACCTTAACTCAATTCCACCCTGGATTAATCAGCGAGCAGCCGCGATGGTCTCCCCTGCACCTTTGGCTGAGGGGGGCCTTCTCACAGTCAATGCCCTACTTGAGAGATGGCTCGCCTATCACTTCGATAAGAAGGCTAAGAACACGCTGAAGCGGTACAAAGCCAGCTTGAGGTCGCTTGCTGCGTTCGCCAAGGAGGCTGACGTCCGATCTCTTTCTGGGGATGATCTCCACGCTTGGGCGGAGCATAGGCGCGATAAGGAAGGCGTTAGCCCCAGAGCCGTGAATAAGAACGACCTTGTTGCAGCAAGTTCGATGTTCAAGTGGGCAATGGACAGGGCTGCGGGGAGGGTGCTTATCAGCAATCCTGCCGCAGGGGTTCGCTTGGATGAACCCAAGATGGTGGTGAGACGAGAGCGGACCTTCAGGCCCATTGAGATGAGAGCAATCCTGAGAGCTGCCCTGGATGTGAAGCCTCATCCCAAGGACCTTTCAATCTCCAACGCTGCTCGTTGGTGTCCTTGGTTGGCTGCTTACTCTGGGGCTCGGATCGGGGAGCTTTGCCATCTTCGCGGGGCAGACATTTGGATAGAGGAGGGCACCCCTGTCATGCACCTCTGGAGGACGAAGGCTGGCATTCCCCGAAAAGTACCCGTCCACGCTCACCTGATCGAGCAGGGCTTCTTAGAGTTCGTGAGATCCAATGGCAGCGGCCCGCTGTTCTACAATCAGGAACGGCATCGAAAGGGAGCGCAAACTGACCCTGCCGAAATCCGAGCACAGCAACTCGCCATATGGGTGCGTGAGGCAGCCGGATTGAAGGACAGAGACGTGGACCCGCAGCATGGGTGGAGGCACTCTTGGAAGACCATTGCTCTAGGAGCCGGAATCGAGGAGCGTATTCGGGACGCTATTACAGGTCACAAGGTTGCGTCCGTGGGTAGGAAATATGAGGCACCTCCTGTAACAATGTTGGCTAAGGCTATGGAGAGGTTCCCGCGATATCAACTTGCTTAAAGGTTCAAGACTGCAATGCTCTTAGGGACTGCGGCGGAGGGCACTTGCTTCGATGCCGGAGCAGTTGAGAACTTAGGACAAGTCTGTGAGACTGCAAGCGTAGCCTTAAGTACGCCCAAGAGCCTCCATGCTGGTCCGATCCCCCCTCATGATCTTCAATCCCGATGGCTCAGCCTCGACGGGGGAGTTCGTCGTGGCAGAAGCATGGTACGGATACGTATCCGCAACAGTGCTGGCGAATGGGCAGATCGTTGTCTCGTGGAGAGAAGACGAGATCCCCGACAGTAGCTCGCCAGCACTCTATACTATGGACAACTTTTTCCGGATCATCGATCCTAACCGGGCACCCACAGATATCGCCCTCGCTGGTAGCACGATTGTTGAGAACAGCCAGCCGGGATCAATCATTGGCAGTCTCTCGACAAGTGATCCGGATGTGAATGAGGCGCACACCTATGTGTTGCTCGAAAATGCAGGCGGACGCTTCACCCTCTCCGGCAGCCAGCTTGTGGTAGCCAATGGCACACTGCTCGACTACGAGCAGGCTGCCATCCATCAGGTGACTGTGCGGGTGACGGACCACAGTGGAGCCACCTTCGACAAGAGCTTCACGATTTCTGTGGCCGATGTGTCGAACGAGACAAGTACCGGCTCTACGGGAGCCGACCGACTTGTGGGCGGCGTGGGCAATGACAATTTGTCGGGTGGGCTCGGCAACGACAGCCTGACTGGTGGCTCTGGGAACGACAAGCTCTCGGGCGGGTCCGGCAATGATACTCTGAGCGGCGGCACCGGGAGCGATACACTGTATGGCGGGGCAGGCAATGACGTGCTCACGGGCGGCTCAGGCAAGGACGCCTTTGTCTTCGACACCAAACTCAACAAGTATAGCAACCGCGACACAATCACGGACTTCCGCGTGATCGATGACACCATCCGTCTCGATAACGCCGTCTTCACGAAAGTGGGGGCCAACGGCACCCTCAAGTTCGGGGCTTTTTACGCCAACCTGACTGGCAAGGCGCATGACCGGGATGATCGGATCATCTATGAGAAGGATACAGGCAAGCTGTTCTATGATGCAGATGGCACTGGATCGAAGGCGGGGGTCCATTTCGCCACCATCGGTAAGAAGCTAAGCCTGACCAACAAGGACTTCTACATCATTTGACCCAGAAGCCCCGGAGCAATCCGGGGCTTTTCTTTATCGGCTGGTTGTGCAGAAGGGCAGCCGGGTAGCTCCGCAGATTGCCGACACCCGTGGTCTTACGACAAGACAGCGCCGAGTTTCTCACCAGACGGTTCGAAAGAGGTTGGAGTCAGGACGTTCGACCAACTGCCGAGAGACTTTCTGATTCTCTCAGATCAGCCTGGATTCCGATCCGTCTCAAACCGTTTTATCTCGAACAACGAGAGATCGAGTTTGCCGCTGCCTTGTGGGGTACGATCCGAAAAATGATTTAACCACGTGCCAGCGCGTGTCCTTGTTATTTCTCGACAAGAAACAGCCGCTTTGCTGAAGTCTGCTGTGGGAACCAGCCAGACAGAAATCCCGGCACATCTGCGCCAGCCATCGGACTGGCATAGAGATACCCCTGAGCGCTGCCACAGCCCATCTCCCGCAGTCGCTGCGCCTGTCCGGTGGTCTCAACGCCTTCAGCCGTGACCTTCAGGTTCAAGCTCCTGCCGAGGCCCACGACCGCCGTAACGATGGCCTCGTCGTCCGGGTCCTCCTCGATGTCTCGTACAAAACTCCGGTCGATCTTGATGTGATCAACCTGGAATTGCTTCAGGTGAGTCAAAGAGGCATAGCCCGTCCCGAAATCATCGAGAGCAATCTGGACCCCTCGCGCACGGAACCTGTCCAGAGCGTCGGAAACTGCATGGGATTGTGCATCGAGCAGCACCTTCTCGGTGATCTCAATCTCAAGGTGCTTGGGAGGGACCTTCGCAAGATCAAGAATGCGAAGGATGTCCTCGGCTAAACCCGGTTTGATGAACTCCACCTGAGACAGGTTGATCGCCACATGGCCGAAGCTCAGGCCAGTATTGAGCCAGCGACGCATCTCCGAGGTCACTTTTCCAATCAGGCGCTTGCCGACTGTGGTGGCAAGCTCTGGATCGTCAAAAGCATCGGCGAAGTTGCCGGGCGTGAGAAGTCCTCTGGTCGGATGCTGCCAGCGAGCAAGGGCCTCGAAGCCAACGATCTCTCCCGTCGCAAGGCAGACCTTGGGCTGGTAGAAGGGCTGGATCTGATCGAGAGAGATCGCTTCCCGCATCTCTCGTCGGAGAGCGACCCGTTGCTCGGTCGCGGCTCGCATTTCGGGCGAGTAGGTCACAACGCGATTTCGACCTTCGGCCTTGGCCCGGTACAGAGCCATGTCCGCATCCTTCATCAACTCGGCAGCTTCCGAATGGTGGTCCGGGAAGGTCGCGACCCCGATGCTTGCACGGCTGGCAATCATCTGGCCTGCGTAGGGCACAGGTTGGCTCAGCTTCTTGGCGAGACCTTCGGCCAGCGTGGCGGCATGCTCCAGGCCAGTTGAGCCCGCCAGCAGAACGACGAACTCATCCCCGCCGAATCTTGCGACAGTGTCACACTCTCTCGCTATCGAGGACAGTCGCGCGGCTGTTTCTTTGAGCAGCGCGTCACCCGCATCATGTCCGAACGAGTCGTTGACATCCTTGAACTCATCCAGGTCGATCACCAGCAGGCTGATGCTGGTTCCATGTTGCTTGGCCTTTGCAAGAGCCTGATCAAGCCGCTTCTGGAACAGCATGCGGTTCGGCAGACCTGTCAGCGCATCATGGTTCGCCGACCGCCAGAGTTCACATTCGGCGGCTTTGCGGTCATGAATATCGGAGAGACCTCCCACCCACTCCCGGATCGAACCGTCCGGATTTCTGATGGGGACGGCTCTGCTCAGCATCCAGCGGTACTCACCGCACTTGTGCCGCACACGACACTCGGCCTTGTAGGCGGTTCCCGATGCGACTGCTTCGAGCCATGCTCGCGTGATGCGATCTGTATCGTCGGGATGAAGCGTATCGATGCTGCCTAGCCCGGCAGCCTCGCGATCACTCTGTCCGGTGATATCCTCCCATCCTCTTGTCTCAGTAATCAACCCGTCTGGTGTGGCGACCCAAAGCACAACGGAACTGGCCTGAAGGAGGGCGCGATGCCGCTCCTCCTGCTGACGGATATGCTCCGCAGCATACTTCTGCTCATGAATGTCCTTAATGGTCCCAACCCACTCCTGGACAGCACCATGCTCATCGAGCATCGGCACTCCCTTGGCGAGAACCCACCGAAACTCGCCATCTGGGTGCCCGACCCGGAACTCGGCCACCACAGATTGGCGGCAGGCCAAGGCTTCCTGCCAGGAAGCCATGACCCGTTGCCGATCAGCCGGGTGAACTGCCTTTAACCAGCCATTGCCATGACCCTCACCAGGGGCTTGACCACTGAGAGCTTGCCAATCTTGAGAGTTACTGATCAGAGAACCATCAGACTCCGCACGCCAGACCAGCGCAGTGCTTGCCTCAATGAGGGTGCGATAGCGCTTCTCGCTTTTCGCAAGAGCCTCCTCGGCTTGTTTCCACTCATGAATGTCAGTGTTGGTCCCGTACCATCGCCGAACCCGCTCTTGAGGATCATAGGAGGGTGTCGCACGAGACAGAATCCAGCGGTATTCACCAGAGTGGTGGCGCTGGCGATAGCGACACTCATACGGCACGCCTGTTTGGAGGGAGTGCTGCCAGAGCGCTGTGATTTGTTCCCGATCCTCGGGATGAATGAGACTGGTCCAATGGTTTCTCTCGGCGAAACCGGGCTCGGCTCCCGTGAACTCGTACCACCGCGTATTTTTGTGATCGATGCGTCTGTCCGGGCACGCCGACCAGATCATCTGCGGCAGCGCATCGGTGAGCGTAATCAATTCCCTTTGGTGTTCCTCAAGGACCCTGTTGGCCTGTCTGAACTTGAGTTGGCTCATGACCGCATTGGCAAGGGCGGGAAGCGCCTCCCTCTGTGCGGGAGTGAGCCCCGCAGGACGGGCTTTGGTATCAAAAACGCAGAGCGTGCCGAGAGGCAGGCCCTCTTCGGTGATCAGGGGAGCCCCGGCATAGAAGCGGAGGTGTGGCTCACCTGTGACCAGTGGATTACTGGAAAACCGTGGGTCCTTCGTCGCATCCGGAACAACAAACAGGTCCGACTGAAGGATTGCCTGAGCACAGATGGCGATCTCACGTGGGGTTTCTCGAACACCATTCAGGCCGATCTCACACTTGAACCACTGCCGCTGCTCGTCGATCAGGGAGATCAGGGCTACTGGAGCATCACAGACGTGCGCGGCCACCTTGGTGAGACTATCGAACGTAGTCTCTGGCTCGGTATCGAGAACCTTGAAGCTGCGAAGAGCCGCCAGCCGGTCCGCCTCAGCCCAGAGGGGAACGCTGCTCTCGGTACCACAAATTGACATGGAGATCTGCCCAATAGAACATTATTTCTTTTGATCTGGGCAGGATTATACTTCGAAGGGCATGCTGAGGCGAAGTGCGGAAGTGTCTCAGTTGCCGAAATTCGTTAATGCCTCGTCCGGGAGCAAACCGTCTCTTACCGATGGAGCCCCCACTCAATTCCTCGGGAAGGATGATCTGGCCGAGACGGGCAGGGTGCCTGCCGAAACTTGGCCGCTTGCTGGCCGACCACGGCCTTGCGAACCGTTTGATGGTCACCCACATCGAAGATGTAGGAGATCGGTCATGCTGAAGCGTTTGTCCGCCCTTGTCCTGCCCACGATGATCACGTGGGGCGTTATCCTATCCATCAGCGTCGTGTCTGCTGGCCCGGCACTGGCGAGCAAGATCATCGGAAACGGCTAAGCTTGAGGCTGACCCGACCCGCTGGCGTCAATCAGAGCGGGGTGTGCCCCCTTCGCCCATGCCAACGCCTCTTCCAGGCGATCATCGCCCCAGAAGATTTCCTGCCCGACAACGAATGTCGGAGAGCCAAAGACCCCAAACTGGCGTGCAGCATCCGTTTCTTGGTCGTATTGTGCCCGCGTCTCAGGGGAGTTGGCGAGGCTGATAACCTCGTCAGGATCTTTTTCATGTGCCCTGATGATCGCCCGCAAGCTCTCATCGGCTCCGAGAGCCTGCCCTTCAAACCATTTTTCGAAGCTCGCCAGGGTGTATTCTCGTCCCCAGCCGTGATTGAAAGCGACAATCCCCACCCTGTTCGCCAACTGGTCTGGATCAGTCGGCCAGATCGGGGGCTTCTCGAACGGAATGCCGTGCAGCCGGGCGCGTCTTTCAACGTCACGGAAGATATAGGTCATCTTGGTTGGCTGAGTTCGTAGGGAGTATCCCTTCTCAGTCATGAGATCTCGGACACTGAAAGGTCTCCACTGAACCTCGACCCCAGCCTCTGCTGCCAATTTGTCGATCCACATGACCGAGAGGTAGGCGTAGCAGCTTCCAAAAAAGTAGAAGAAGTCCATCTGGGGCATTTCGCCTCCTGGTCTGCGGCAAGTGCACCTTCTTTGCCGCGCCACGAGAGCGGCGCAGCAGCGATTTTACTCCGGCAGACCAGCTTTCGCTAAACCTCCAATGTAGAGGTCCATCATCCATTGGTGTCGAAACTTGCTCGTCCGTGAGAGCGAGAGGCTTGAACTCGGCTGCGCCTTCAGCAGATCCGCTATGATCTCACGAGCGTCTTCGATTCGGTCAAGATGGGCCAGGGCGGCTGCGAGATAGCGGCGGGTTACATTGTGCGATGGGGCTTCACTCAGCACCTGCCGCCCCAGCCGTACGGTCTCCTCGAACTCACGCGCAAAGAAATAAGCCGTCGCCAGGGCACTCCGGGTTATTGATGTCCGAGGGTCAACAGGGCTCAGGCGCTGGGCAACCAAAAGCTGCTCGATGCCTTTTTGGCTTTCCCCACCATAGATATAAACCCATGCGGCAGGTGAGCGGACTTGAATGGAGTTTGGGTGGATCTGGAGAGCGCGGTCGGCGAGGTCGAGCGCTTGGTCAAAATCACCCGCAAAGACTGAGTACGCCCACGCACCAGTTGCCAGCGCCACCGCATTCGAGGGATCAGCAGCAATGGCCCTGCGAGCATACTCGCAGGTCAGCCGGTGACCTTCCTTTTGGTCCGCAATCCATCCGTTGAGTGTGCGCCGACCCGTGCAGTCGGCCAGTGCGGCGAGCGCGTCACTATAACTTGGGTCCTTCTCGACCGCTGCCTTGAGGAGAGATTCTGCCTCACGAAAGCCAGCTTCACTGTAAGTATATAACGGCGGGAGTGCCCGCAGATAAAGGTCGTAGGCATCCAGACTACTCGTGGGCTTCGTCTGGGAGCGTTCAATTTCTGCGAAGCGCAAGCTCGGCTCGATGGCACCGACAACACTTTCAGTTATTCGGTCCTGCAACTCGAAGAGATCGGAGAGGTCTCCGTCGAACCTGTCGGCCCAGACGTGCCGTCCCGTTCCGGCCTCGATCAACTGCCCCGTGATCCGCACGCGATTGCCTGCACGTCGAATGGAGCCTTCAAGAACGTAGCGAACACCGAGTTCCCGTCCGACCTGCCTGATATCAACGGCTTTCCCCTTGTAGGTGAAGGACGAATTCCTCGCGATGACAAAGATCCACCGCACTCGCGACAAAGCCTTCGTGGCACAGGACCCAAAACCCGAATTGCGCCCACTGGGTTCGGCTGCATGGTATCTCAAACTGATATGGAACCACCCCATGACCGAAGTTCACCAGCAGATCGAGGATCTCGAAGCTGAGATCAACTCCTTGTCGGACGCCGCCGAGCAGTGCCGGAAGGGTATGGTCGTGGCGAAAGTGGCCGTTGGGGGAGGCATCGTGTTGTTCGCGGCGTCTCTTCTCGGGCTCATCCGGCCCGATGCAATCGTTCTCGTCGTTGGGATTGCTGCCGGGCTCGCCGGAATAGCGTTCTACGGATCGAGCCGAGGCTCCTTGGAACGACTCACTGGGGACATCAGGGCACTTGAAGCGCGTCGAGCCGAGATGATCGACGCAATTGATCTGACAGCCGTAGGTGGGGTGAAAACGGTTTGACGAGACGAGAGCCGACACTTCCACCCGCTCAGGATCACAGTGGCTCCGAGACAACCTGAGTTTCGATCCGATCTTCAATGTCCAATGGGATCGTGAACACCGCCTGAAGTCCATCTTCATTGTAGGTCATATCAGCCATCCCCTGAAGCTCCCCAACAATCGTCTGGTTAATCAAACGGGAGCCAAAGCCCTTACGTGTTGGCGGAACAATGCGGTCCTGGCATCGCTCCCGCCAATCCAACCTCAAAATGCCGTCCGCTACAGACCACCCGATCCTGATACTTCCCCCTTCAGACCGAAGGGCTCCGTACTTGCTGGCATTCGTTGCCATCTCGTGGATGGCCATCCCGAGCCCGATGGCCACTTTGCTCGTCAGGGCGACAGCAGGGCCGCTGATCGACAGGCGTGATCCGACCCGGAACGGCTCCAATTCCTTCGTGAGCAGGTCCCGCAACTCGACACCAGACCATGCTGATGCAGTGAGCAAATCGTGGGTCGCCGAGAGGGCAAGCAGGCGAGCAGAAAAGGCTTGTTCAAAGGCAGCCATGTCCTGCGAGTTCCTGATCGTCATCCGGCTGATGGCCTGGACGGTGGCGAGGGTGTTCTTCACCCTATGGTTCAGTTCCTGGATGAGGGTTGTCTGCTGGTCTTGCCGGTTGCGCAGGATCTGCGCTGTGCTCCGCATGATCTCGGCAACGTTGTTCACCTCATCCAGGGATGTGCGGGGAAAATCGATTACCTTCACGTCGCGCATGGCGGCAGCTTTGACTTGCAAGACATTGATCGCCTCGGTGATCCGCCGCCCCAAGAGAGACGCAAGGGCCAGAGCCATCAGCAGCGACATAACAAGAAGCGTCAGACCAATAGCGATGATGTTTTGGCGTGGTGCTTCATAGATTTCAGGCAGGGCCGATACACCGATCAACCAGCCGGTGCTCTCCATGCGATGATACGCGCCAACAACTTTTGTTCCCTCCAAGGTGTAGACATCCTTCCAGAGACCGCCTTGGCCGGGCGGCACGTCCTTACTGATCTCCCATCCTCGTTGCGCCATCGGTTTGCCGACCCATTGATCATGCGTCATGGACCGGGCGAGAATTTTCCCGTTCCGATCATTGATCGCGGCGATCCACCCTTGCGGCGCGTTCTCCAGAAGCTTCCTGAAGTAAGTGGCTGGAACTCCTATGGTCAGCGCAAACCTGACTTCGCCTGTGACGGCGGGCACCCGAACGGGGACCGAAAGCGTGACCGCCCACTGCTTGGTGACCGGTGCCCAGATCAGATCGGATGTATAGGGACGCCCCTCGGTGAAGATCACTGGGTCTCCGCGCCCAACAAAGGCGGGCAGGCGTGCTCCGCGTGGTGTTCTGGTGTTGATCAGTTGCTGGCCGTTTCGGTCCCGAACCGTGAACCATACGTCTGGTGGAAGGGTTGTCTGCTCAAGCCGAGACCGGAAGTCATCCATGTTGCCTTCAAGCAGGTTCGGACTGGTGGCCAGTACGTCCAGGGTGGCTTGGAAGGATGCGAGGCGGTTATCTATCTGTGAGGTGATGGATTGCGCCTGCTGCTCGGCCAAGCGGTCAATACGCTGCCCCTCCTGACGCACGTAAGCCCATCCAATGAAGCCACTCACGAGCAGGATTGGAAGGGTGAGGGCCAGGGCATACAGAAAAAGGTGCCCAGTGATCGAGCGGACTCGCCGAATGGAAAACCGGCTCATCGATAGTCCACGCCATGTTCTCCGTGGGCGAAGGTCCAATCTTGATTGAGTAACATGGACCGGTCAGACGATGATAGAGCTATCTCTCCCACATTGGACCCAGAAGTGGTCTCCACATCTGAGCCCAATCTCCAGCCGAATACATAGTCAGCTTTAGCGGGCGAGTTCGCCTTCCACTTCGACGAAGGGAAGTGCGGACTTGAAGCCAGCCTGTTCGGCAGCCTTCCGAATGGCCTCAGCCACGTCTGCGGAGTGGACCTCGACTGTCTCGCCTGTCTTCGAATCCACAAACATGATCTTCGTAGCGTTCCCTTCCGGCTCGCCATGAGAGACCACATACGAGTTCTTCGTAGCGAGCCGATGGACGAGCCCCGCATCGCGGAGGAAGTCGAGGGCGCGATAGATTGTAACGGGGGCTAAGCGCTTCCGGTCGCTGCTGAGGCGATCAACGAGATCATAGGCTCCCACAGGGTCTCCACTCTGGACGAGTTCGCGGTAGACGCGCTCTCGGATCGGCGTCAGACGTAGATTCTTCTCGCGGCACAGATCTTGCGCACGACGGAGGAGATCTTCACCTGCCTGCTTCTTGGTGGTTTGGGCGCTCATCAGTCTTGCTCCTGTTATTACGCAACAGGTATGAGCATAGGCAGAAAACTGCCCTTCGACAACGTGCTATCATTGCTCGGCACGCAGCCCTTTGTGTATAATGGTTTAGTTCCAAACAAACGAGCCAAGCGCTATTACTCGATGCGCCCTCATGGAGTGGAGCGGAGCCAACGCATCATTTCGTCCAGCGGGTTTTCGTCAGATGGGAAGTAAATCCCGAACAATGCCGGCCAGATCATATGGAGTCGGGCATAGGCTGGTTGCTCCAGCCTGCATGAGTTCTGCCTCATCGCCATAGCCCCACAGGGTTCCCACAGCAGGGATGGCGTGTCGCCCTGCGGCCAACATGTCATTGGCGCGATCACCGACCATAATCGTTCGACGCGGCTCGATCTGCTCGACGCCGATGATGTGCTCGATCAGCAGGCCCTTGTCATCGAACTTGCCTTCGAGGTCTGCCCCATAGACGCGCTCGAATAGATCGGTGAGACCGAAGTGCTCAATGATCTTCTCGGCAGAGCCCACGGGCTTGGCCGTACAGACGAACAGGCGAGCCGGAAGGGCATAAAGAGCCGTAAGTGCCTCGTGCATGCCTTCGTAGACAGTGCCACCAAGCAGCCCGTTCGCCCAGTAGTGTTCACGATAGAGGCTAACCGCTTCCTCCACGTCCTGGTCGGGTCCAATTAGTTTCGGGAACGACCGTCGCAAAGGTGGACCGACGACCCAGGTTAGGTCGTCAGCCGGTGGGCATTCTGCACCCAAGCACTCTAATGTGTGCTGATACGATTCGATGATCCCCGGTGCCGAGTCGTAAATAGTGCCATCAAGGTCAATCAGAATCGCAAACACGGTAGCTCCTGTGTCAAACGCGGGGATACATGGTTTCTAAGCGAGCGTGGAAAGCTCATCCAATGAGACCTTCTCAACTCCGTTTCGGGATTCCTGTCCAGCCTGGATGATTGGTGGACTGCCAACCATATTGGAGGCATGCCAAGGAAGCCAAGAAACGGGCCGAACCGCTCGCAGACGAAACGAAAACCAGCATCGCCGTCCGGGTTCCGATCGCCCGTTCGCGTCGGCATTGATCGCGAGGCGCTGGCGGCATTGGATAAGCGTGCTATCGCTGCCCAGGTTGGGATCGGGGTTATGGCAGGGTGGCTGGCAAGCTGGCTCGTCGGTGGTTCCGGCCTTCTCCAGTATGTCGTCACTGGCCTCGCAGGATCACTCATTGGTGGATTCCTCCTGGAACGCCTGGGCATTGATCTGGGTATTCGTAATCAGACGGCGAGCCGCATTGTCACCGCAACTTTAGGGGCGGTAATTGTCGTCCTCTTGGCCCGTCTTATTGGCTGACGGGAAGGGCTCCCATCGATTGTATTGGCTTACCGGAGAGCCTATTGCTGGACGCTTATTGTAAGTCGCCACTAATATGGATTGTGGACCTCTGCCTCTCAGCAGGAGTATAGGAGGTCACAATCCTCAAACCGTTTGAACCGTCCGGATTAGGCTGATCAGCCCATCTCCCAATCATACCCGATTCCATGATGATCGATCTTCGCCCGGCTCGTCCGGCTGACTATGCTTTCGCTTTCGCCCTCTACCTTGAGACCATCAAGCCCTATGCCAGTGCCTGGACTATTTGGGTCGATGAGGAACAGGAGATTTTATTTTCAGACCTTTGGCGTCCGGACCATACCAGAGTCATCGTCGTTGATGGCAAGGATGTCGGATGGGTGGAGATCCGGCAGACCGGGGACGAGATCTTCCTGAAGCAGCTTTATGTCGCCCCAGCGTATCAAGGGCGAGGGATTGGCACGCATGTTGTCCAGCGACTGCTGGACGACTGGGCCGAAACCGCGGCGTCGATGGCCCTGTTTGTGCTCAAAAACAACCCAGCCGTTCGGTTCTACAAAAGACATGGCTTCAAAGTCGTAAGGCAGACCCACACCACGTTCGTGATGCGTCGCGCGATCACCGAAGAACCATGCACCTTGCTGCCTGAACGAAGGAAAGGTTCGGTGCTGAGCTACGCCGCCTCCTGATCGTCCACTTGCTTGCTGGATGAGCGTCCGCGACTGAGATCGTTCAAATCGTTTTCCAGGATCTCCCGTAGCCGGATCAGGGCGTCGCGGTGCCTTGTTTCGACTTCTGCCAAACGGATCTTCTCATCGATCAGTCTCAGCATAGCCAGCATGTCAGCTTCAGGCATGATCCAGCCGCGCGTTTCGTGACGCATGATTGAACCTCCAGGTGTGTACCGCAGCCACGTAGTGATCGAAGCTTGACCATTCAAGATGCCGCCAGTCACTCCCGCAGCTTGGTCGTGTGGCCCGCAAGGTACCCATCCTAAAGATGGTTAGAAGCGCTGGGTGGACTATGTTCGAGCGAAAATCGTTTGAAACTGGGACAGGCGTGCCAGGATCGATGAGGGGAGGGCCTCATATCATGGGTGTGGTGGCGAAGGAGGAGATCTGAATGACCGAAGCTGATACCCATATCGTCCGGGTCACTCTCCAGGGCGAGCCGACCATCTACCGGGAAATCGAGGTTGGAAGCCGTAAAACTCTCAGCAATCTGGCTGAAGCCATCGTGCATGCCTTCGGCTTCGAGTTCGATCATGCCTTCGGCTTCTACTCAAAGCTCACGGGCCAGGACGTAATGCGCTCCCAGCCAAAGTACGAATTGTTCGCCGACATGGGTGAGAGGACAGAGGCCAAGAGCGTGAGGAAGACCCGCGTGGCCGACGCCTTCCCCGACGTGGGCCACAAGATGCTGTTCATGTTCGACTACGGCGACGATTGGCGGTTCGTCGTCGAGGTCATCGGCCTGGGCCAGAAGATCGCGAAGGCCCGTTACCCAAAGGTGCTCAAGAAAGTTGGCAAAGCTCCGGAGCAGTATGGCGACTGGGATGATGAGGACGAGGGGGACGAACTCTGAGGCGTGTGGGCTGGCGCAGGATCTCTCAAGGAATTCCCAAAATCGTTTGAAGAGGGTCGGGGGCCAAGCCGCTCGGTGAACTGGGGAAAAGGTCGAAGGACGGTCGAAAGGAAACCCGGTTCACGTGCGGTTGTCTGCGAGGAGAGCTTCGATGGCAGGCAAGCACATCAACAGGTCCCAGGTAGATCTCTATCTTGCTTCAAGAGAGCAGATGACGCAGGTAAAGGCGGCAGCACTTGCACATATCAGTGTATCATCTGCACGTCGTATCGATAATGGGTCCTGGCACCCTTCTCCACCAAAAGGAGACCGAAGGAAGAAGTGGCTCCCGTTGTGGCATAACGTTTGTGTGCCCTACATGGTCGCCAATCCGCACACTGCGGCCCATGAGTTGGTTCAATTTGTCGCCTCGCTGAACGAGTATGAGACAACACCCGCCTTGAGGCGAGCACTTCAAAGGAGGGTTAAGAAGTGGAAGGGGATGAACAATATCGCCACTGTTTCGCTTGAACGAACATTCCACATCCTGAGAGCCGCTCATCAAGGGGTTCTGATAGTTTCCGAATTGTCGGACGTGGCAAAGAGCCATAGGTCCATTAATGAGATACTTTCCGTCTGCAAATCAGGTCGTTTAACGGGGCGCAACAAAGCTCTTTTGGCGCTCGCATTGCTTCAAGCCCTTCCTCTTAGCCACGTTCAGAAGTACATCCAGGTTAGCATTAAGACGCTTTATCGATGGAAAGGTCTGTTCGTCGCCGCAGGCTTTAGTACATTGATCGCACCAAGGCAGCGACGCAATCTCATGGTCAACAGGAGCGATCTTAAGGACACTATTTTTAAGGTTCTCCATGAACCGCCCGTTCTGCATGGGTTTCCAAGGACAAACTGGCGGGCTGTCGATCTGAAGCAAGCATTACAGACCCAAGGGTTGAGGACTTCTCTCTGGACCATCCGCCGCATCATACGGGCCGCAAAATACCAATGGCGAAAAGCTAAAATCGTTCTGACAAGCTCTGACCCAGATTACCGCGAGAAAGTTGATTACATCAAAGGAGTCCTCAAGGTCCTTTCGGACGAGGAAAGGTTCTTTTTCGTTGATGAATTCGGCCCGTTCCGAATTAGATCCATGTCGGGAAAGCAGCTTTGCAAGCAGGGAGAGATTCCGTCAGTGCCGCAGTGGCAGAAGGGGCGAGGAACCCTAATCATAATTGGCGCTCTTGAGATTAGCTCAAACCAGATCTCCCATTTTTACTCAGAGAAGAAGAATACTGCCGAGATGATAAAGATGGTCGAGCATTTGCGCCGTGAGTACAAGGAGGCGAAGAAGCTGTATATTTCGTGGGACGCAGCCTCGTGGCACATATCCAAGAAGCTTTCAGATCGTATTGAGTTTCTCAATGGATGGACCTTCTACCATAGCGCTCCGCTTATTGAGCTTGCGCCACTCCCATCGAGGGCACAATTGTTGAATGTGATCGAGGCCGTCTTCAGTGGGATGTCCCGCGCCGTGATCCATAACAGCAACTTCGAGAATGTTGAGGAAGCTAAAGGTCTAATCGACCGCTATTTCGCGGATCGCAATCATCGCTTCAAGGCAGATCCTCAGCGTGCGGGAAGGAAAATTTGGGGTCGTGAGCCGTGCTTGGCTGTATTCAAAGAGGAAAACAACTGTAAAGACCCTCGATATTAGGCGGCGAGGCCACGCAATAGATAGTTGGAACGTGGGACGGCGACGTAGCGCTCCAATCCTATAACGCTCAAAAACCAGCGTCGCTGAGTGTATGATTGGGTGCATGGGTCCGCATGCGCCGATTACCGATACTGTGTTCGCGGCATCTCTCCGTTGCGAGACGAAGGCATTCCTGCTGCTCGACGGAACTGTGCCTACTGATCCTGAAATCCAAAACTGGCAACAACGTATCGCGAATTCGTACAAGGTCAGCGCCTTGAAACGGCATTGCACCAGTGTTCCTAAGAACGAGACTTGCGTTGGCATGCCTTCGCTCCGGGTATTTCGGGAGCGACATTACGGATTGATTCTCGACCCTGAGATCTCGTCCCCAGAGGTTCAGATCCAAGCTCACGCGTTGGAGCGAATACCTGCCAGTCGCAGCGGGCCGGATACCGTATACCGTCCAGTTCGGTTCCTCCCGAACGAGAAACTGGTGCCCTTAGATAAGCTTCTCGTCGCACTGGATGCCCTCGCTCTGTCTCGACTGACGGGTAGGATGCCGCCCACAGCCAGAATCGTTCACGGCTCAGGCCATCGGTCTACGGTGGTTCAGTTGCCAAAGTTGGTCAAACAGGTTCGTTCACTCGTCAATACGGTAAGGTCACAATACGCATCAGGAACACCACCCTCACTGGCCCTCAACAAACATTGCCCAGAATGCGCATTTCGGTCCCGCTGTCGTCAGATCGCCATCGAGAAAGATGATCTGAGCCTGCTGACCACATTGAGTGAGAAGGAGCGGAAAAAGCTTATCCGCAAGGGCATCACGACCGTCGCCCAATTCTCATGTACGTACCGGCCCAGGCGGCGATCAGCACGGAATAGGGCGACGACGATAAAGCACGAGCCCGCACTGAAGGCATTAGCGATCCAGGCCAATCGCATCCATGTCGTGGATGCTCCGATCTTCGGCATGCCATCCGGCGGGGTTTACCTGGATGTGGAGGGAGTGCCGGACCGAGAGTTCTACTATCTCGCTGGAATGAGGTACCTGCGTGACGACACGGACGTTCACCTTGCGTTTTGGGCGGACGATCCATCGGGCGAGCGGGAAATGTGGGTGTCTCTCTTACATGCTCTCGCACAAATTCCTGATGTCCGCCTCGTGCATTACGGGAGCTATGAAACACAATTCCTCAAGCGGATGAAGGAGCGATACTGTGAGAGTTCGGAAGACAATGAACTCGTAGATCGGCTGATTGCCACATCGACAAATTTGCTGAGTCTGACCTACGCCCACATCTACTTCCCAACCTACTCGAACGGTTTGAAAGAAATCGCCAATTACCTTGGATTTCATTGGTCAGAAGCTCACGCTTCCGGTGTCCAAGCGCTAATGTGGCGATCTGAATGGGAAGCCTCGCGAGAACCGAAGCTTAAGCAAAAGCTGCTGACCTACAATTCTGAAGACTGCGCCGCCGCGCAAAGGGTGGCCGAAGCAATCTACGGCATCTGCTCAGAGCAAACTATTGCAGCATCTCAGTCGAACAGCACGAACGTCAGCTTGATGCAGGATGATCACCTGCGAAAATTTGGCAAGCTCAGTTATGCACTTCCTGAGTTCAAGAGCATCAATGAGGCCGCATATTGGAATTACCAGCGGACCAAAGTTTACGCACGTTCAAACAAGCGCCTTAGTCGAGCATCAAGAACCCAACCTCAGCGGGGAAAAGCAAATGCCATTATTGATAAGACAATTCAGGTCGAAGCGGCGCGACCAGAGCGCTGCCCTCGCTGCAATTCGAAGCGGCTATACATCAACGGACATTATGGCTCCACTGTACAAGACCTGCACTTTTCACGCACAGGAGTCAAACGCTGGACCGTTCGTTACAAGTTCCTCCGATATCAGTGCTGGACATGTAAGAGAGGTTACAATGAGCTTCCACGCCAAGAGAGCTTCGGCAAGAGTCTGAAAGCCTATGCGCTTTACCAGATGATTGAACTTCACGTTCCACAACACGCCGTTGCCCGAAATCTCAACACGCTCTTTGGATTCCAGTTTTCGGCGAAAACGATCAATGCCATCAAAGCCAGTTCAGCAACCCAGTATCAGGAAACATATGAGCGTATCCTTCAGCGGATCGTTGCAGGAAAGCTGGTTCACGCCGATGAGACTCAGGCAATAGTCAAAGGAGCATCCCAGTATGTCTGGGTATTCACAAGCCTTGAGGAAGTTGCCTACATTTACAGCGACACGCGGGAGGCTCATACATTACAGAGAGTACTTCACGACTTTGACGGCGTTCTCGTTTCCGATTTTTATACTGCGTACGACTCCATTGACTGCCTGCATCAGAAATGTCTCATCCATCGCTTGAGAGACATCAATGAGGATGTATTCAAGCATCCATTCAATGATGAGATGGTAGAGGTCGCTCACGCTTTTGCCGCTTTGATCAGGCCAATAGTGGAAACCATTGATCAGTTTGGATTAAAGGCCCGACACTTACGCAAGCACAAGACAGCAGTTGAGCGGTTCTATCGAGTACTCGCAAAGCGGAACTATCACACCGAAGTTGCAGGCAGTTACAAAAAGCGGTTTGAGAAGAACCGAGGCAAACTGTTCACGTTCTTGGATTATGATCACGTACCCTGGAACAATAATAATGCAGAGCATGCCATCAAGGCATTCGTGCGACTCCGCAATGTAATTGGTGGGATGAGCACACCCAAGGGCATGCGCGATTATCTCGTGCTATTGAGCATTTGCGAGACGTGTAAATACAAAGGTATCGGCTTCCTGGACTTCTTGCGGTCTGCGGAGATGGATGTTGATACCTTTGCTGCCCATACTGGTAGAGCGAGACGTACAACCAGGACGCCCAACGCTAAAGCCAGAGGAGGTGGCGATCAGGAGGCGGCGCACAGTGTTAGTAATGGTTTGATATGACGAAATTCACCCATTCCCGGTCGGTGCCCAAGAGTATGCAGGCCCTCTACGAGACCATCACGGGCCTGACGGATGCCTTCTGCCGAGAGCACCTGAACGACGAGTACCTTGAACTGGCGCGGGATATGGCGGCTGCTCTGTGCCGAAAGCGACCAAGCCCAGTCGTCTCAGGACAGCCCCGCACCTGGGCCTGCGGCATCGTCTATGCTCTTGGCCAGACGAACTTCCTCTCAGACAGATCCTTCAAACCGTTTATGACCATGGCTGATGTCTGTGCTGGGTTCGGGGTCGGCCAGAGCACGGCCAGTGCGAAAGCGCAGACCATTTCACGGGCGCTGAAAATCAGTCCGCTCAATCCGGAATGGTCGTTGCCGAGCCTGATAGAGAGGAATCCACTGGTCTGGATGGCCGAAGTCAATGGCTACCTCGTAGATCTCCGTGAGATGCCGCGCGAGGTCCAAGAGATCGCCTTCGAGAAGGGCATGATCCCGTATATACCTGCTGATCGGGATTGAAGGCAGTTGACGCGGGGTAGCAGTTACACGCCCCTCCCTGCATCTTTAGGAATGAGGGAAGCCCTCAAACGATTTTATGAACCCCGTGTTCTTCCTGTACAGCACGCCACGCCCGGCAAACCGCGTCGATAGTACGGTCTGCATCCGCTTCGGTGGTTAGACCTGAGGTCACCGATACACGCATAATCCAATGACCGCGCCAAAGGGCTCCACCCATGAAGCAGGTGCCGTCCGCCTGGATGTACCGGATCGTCTCACGCGTCAGGTCGTCCCCGACTTCCGGCAGTTCATCTGCTCCGAAACGGACGATGACCTGATTGAGCACAACCTCGTTCAGCACCCGCAGCCCCGGTTCAGCGGCAAGGCCATCAGCAATACGCCGGGCAAGCTGGCAGTGGCGTTCCACCATGGCTGAAATGCCGTCGCGCCCCAGATGCTTGATCATCGCCCAGGTGGCAAACCCGCGTGCTCGCCGTGACAGTTCTGGGACAAAATGGGTGGGGTCGCGCTCCCCCTCGGACACGGGCGGCAGGTAACTGGCTGCGATGGTCATGGCCCTGCGGTGAGCCTCTGCATCGCGCACGATGGCGTACCCGCAATCGTAGGGTGTTTGAAGCCATTTGTGACCATCCGTAGCCCAAGAGTCTGCATCTTCGGCAGATGCCGTGAGAGAGGCTCTCTCAGGGCAGGCGCGAGCCCAGAGCCCAAACGCTCCGTCCACATGCACCCAAGCTCCATGGGCTTGGGCAGCGGGGATCAGATCCGCGAGAGGATCGCAGGCTCCGGTGTTGATCTGCCCGGCTTGCATGATCGCTATCACTGGACCGGAGCAGCCTGCGAGAGCCTCACCAAAGGCAGAGGACACCATCCGTCCGGCCTCATCGGTCTTTACTCGGGTCACACGCTCGTAGCCCAAGCCCAGAAATTGCAGGGCCGAGAACACCGTTGCGTGGGCGTCTTCGCCGATCACGACGTGAATGGGCGGGGCACCGAACAATCCTTTGGCCTCAACATCCCAACCGACCCGCCTCAGAACCTCGCCACGTGCGGCGGCAAGGCAAACAAAGTTCGCAACGGTTGCCCCGGTCACAAACCCAACCGAAGCCTGTCGTGGAAGGTGGAGTAGATCCAGCAGCCAGCGGGCGGCAATGGCTTCTGCCGCTGATGCGGGAGGCTAAGGCGCGGCGATCAGGGTGGAAGTTGAGCGGCGATCAGAATGAGAGGTGACGGTGCGATCCGTACGGATCGCACCGTCTGGCCGTCGCGGCCGACCGGGTAAGGAACAGGCTTCTTCACGACCAAATGAGGAATCCACCCTTTGCCCGGCCGCCACATCACCGACTGCCAGATGAGACTCTACATGAAGTTCCGTCAC